>JAOUGZ010000033.1 GCA_029865405.1 Betaproteobacteria bacterium | reverse complement strand
TACCGCTTCGACCTGAAACTGCGCGGCGAGAATGAGACCCCGTTCTTCGACGACTGAGCGCGCGCCGACCGCGCCCACCATCCGGGAGCTGCTCTCGTACCGGCTGCACGTCGTTGCGAACCTCCTGTCGCGCGGCGCGGAGCTGCGCTACCGGCGCGAGTTCGGCGTCAGCCTGTGGGAGTGGCGCACGATCGCGCTCCTCGGCGGCGCGCACGAAGCGCTGTCCTTGAACGAGCTCGCGCGCGCCGCGGGCATCGACAAGAGCCAGATGAGCCGCGTGGTCGCGGGCCTCACGCGGCGCAAGCTCGTGCTGCGCGAGGCGGATGCCGCCGATGGGCGCGGCGTGCGGCTGACGCTGACCAGCGCCGGCCGCAAGCTCTACCTGGGACTGATCCGCGCCGCGGCGGAGCGCAACGACGCCTTCCTCGGCTGCCTGAGCGCGCGGGAGCGCGCCGCGTTCGACGGCGCGCTCGAGAAGCTCGCCGCGCGCGCCAAGGAATTCATCGGCGGGGAGGGCGCATGAAGACGCGCATCACCGAGCTGCTCGGCATCCGCTACCCGGTGTTCCAGGCGGCGATGAGCTGGGCCTCCTCCAACGCGCCGCTGGTCATCGCCGTGTCGAACGCGGGCGCGATGGGCGTGATCGCCGCGGGGCCGATGCGCCCCGCAGACTTCCGCAAGGCGCTGGCCGACATCAAGGCGGGCACCGACAAGCCCTACGGGGTCAACATCCCGCTCACCAATCCCCGCGCCGCGGAGTTGCTCGACATCGCGTACGAGGCGCGCATCCCGGTGATGGTGGCCTCGCAGGGCGGGCCGCGCGGGCACCTCGCGCGCTTTCGCGCCATCGGCACCAAGTGGCTGCACGTCGTCGCCTCGGTCGAACATGCCGAGAAGGCGGAAGCCGCGGGCGTGGACGCGCTGGTGGTCGACGGCATGGAAGCCGGCGGCCATCCGCCGCCCTCCGAAGTGACGACGCTGGTGCTGGTGCGCCGCGTGGTCAAGGCGACCCGGCTGCCGGTGGTGGCGAGCGGCGGCGTCGCCGACGGCGCCGGCATCGCGGCGCTCCTCGCGCTCGGCGCCGACGCGGTGCAGCTCGGCACGCGGTTCATCGCCACGCCCGAGGCGAGCGTGCACGAGAACTACAAGCGCGCCGTGCTCGCCGCGGACGTCGACGGCTCGACGCTCGTCGCGCGCGGGCGCCTGCCGGTCCGCCAGCTGAAAAACGCGTTTTCGGAGAAATTCAACGCCGCCGAGCGCGCCGGCGCGCCCCAGGCCGAGCTCGATGCGATCCTCGAGGCCGCGAGCCTGAAACAGGCGGCGCTCGAGGGCGACGTCGAATGGGGCAAGGTCGAGGCCGGGCAATCGGCCGGGCTGGTCGACGAGATCCTGCCCGCGGGCGAGCTGGTGCGGCGCCTCGTGGCCGAGATGGAGGAGGCGCGTGCGCGCCTCGCGCGCCTGTGAGCGTCCTCACCGTCAAGGATCGCGGCGCGGTGCGCGTGCTCACCCTCAATCGCCCGGAAAAGCGCAACGCGCTCAACACCGAGCTGACGCAGGCGCTGCTCGATGCGCTGCGCACGGCCGATGCCGTCGAAAGCGTGGGTTGTGTGGTGCTCGCGGGCGCCGGGAAGGCCTTCTGCGCCGGGGCCGATGTCACCGAGTTCGCCGAGCTCACGGCGGAGAACAAGGCGAAAGTGGACGCGCGCGCCGAGCTCACCATGCAGCTGCACCTCGCCATCCCGAAGATGGCGAAGCCGGTGGTCACCGCCGTGCACGGCGCGGCGCTCGGCGGCGGCGCCGGGCTCGCGATCGCCGGCGACCTGGCGGTGATGGCCGACGGCACGGCGCTCGGCTATCCGGAAACGCGGCACGGCATCGTCGCCGCCATCGTCATGGCCAACCTGGTGCGCCAGGCCGGGCGCAAGGCGGCGTTCGAGCTGGTGGCGCTCGGCGAGCCGGTGGGCGCGGAGCGCGCGCTCGCGCTCGGCCTCGTCAACCGCGTGGTGCCGCGCGCCAAGGTGCTGGACGAGGCCGTCGCGCTCGCCGAGAAGCTCGCCGCCATCGGCCGCCCGGCGATGCAGCTCACCAAGCAGCTGTTTCACGAGGCGGCGGACCTGCCCCTCGAGGAAGCGCTCGCGCGCGGGCGCGAGGCCAACAAGAGGATGCGCGCCTTTCGCAAGCCATGAGCCATGGGCATCACCTACGCGCTCCTGGCGATGCTCGCCTTCGCCACCAACATCGTCATCACGCGCTTCGCGGTGGCGAGGATGCCGGTGGAGGCGGGGTTCTTCGTCGTGCTGGCGACCAACGTGCTCTTCCCGGCGGCGCTGTTCGCGCTGGAGCTGGGCGTGCGCGCCGCGCCCTACGCGTGGCACTGGAAAGGAGCGGGCCTGTTCGCCATCGGCGGCGTGGTCGGCACGTTCCTCGGCCGGCGCTTCCTGTTCGACACGGTGAAGCTGCTCGGGCCCTCGCGCGCGAGCGTCTTCCACTCCACCGCGCCGGCCTTTGCGCTGGTCGGCGCCTGGCTGCTCGCGGGCGAGATCCTCGGCGCCTTCGAGATCGCGCTCATGGCGCTGGTCTGGTTCGGGCTGTGGCTGACCCAGCCGCGCGCCGGCTCGCTGCACGCGCTCGCGCCGGACATGCTGCGCAAGGGCCTGCTCGCCGGCCTGCTGACGGTGGCGGGCTTCGGCTTCGGCAACGTGCTGCGCGGCCTCGCCATGCGCGAGTGGAACGAGGCGGCGCTCGGCACGGTGGTCGCGTCGATGGCGGCGCTCGCCTGCCAGTTCGTCGTCACGCGCAGCTGGGCGCGCATCGGCGCGCACTTTCGCGCGGCGGACCGCACCGCACTCCTGCTGTACGTGGGCTGCGGCGTGTTCACCTCGCTCGGCTCGATCTTCATCTCGCTCGCCATGACGCGGATCGAGATCGCGCTCGCCGTGCTGGTGGTGCATACCACGCCGCTGGTCATCTTCCCGGTGAGCGTGTGGCTGCTGAAGAACCGCGAGGAGCTGACGCCGCGCACGGTGCTCGGCGCCGTGATCGTGCTCGCCGGCATCGCGCTCCTCGCCCTGAGGTGAGATGAAGCCGCTGCAGCACCTGACGATCCTCGATCTGTCGCGCGTGCTCGCCTGCCCGTTCGCGAGCATGATCCTCGCCGAGCTCGGCGCCACGGTGATCAAGGTCGAGCAGCCGGGCGCGGGCGACGAGACGCGCGGCTTCGAGCCGCGGCTCGACAAGGACAGCGCCTACTATTTCGCCTGCAACCGCTCCAAGGCGTCGATCACCGTCAACCTGAGAAGCGACGGCGGGCGCAGGGTCATCCGCGAGCTCGCGCAGCAGGCCGACGCGCTGGTGGAGAACTTCCCCGTCGGCACGCTGGCGCGCCAGGGGCTCGACTTTCCGGCGCTGTCGGCGCTCAACCCGAGGCTCGTCTACGTCTCCTGCACCGGCTTCGGCCAGAACGGACCGTACGCGCAGAAGAAGGGCTACGACACCGTGTTCCAGGCGATGGGCGGCCTCATGAGCCTCACGGGGGAAAAGGGCGGCGGCCCGGTGAAGCCTGGACTGCCGGTGGCGGACCTGAGCTCGGGGTTGTGGGTGGCGATCGCGATCCTCGCCGCGCTGAGCGGGCGCGAGCAGAGCGGGCGCGGCGCCTACGTGGATTTCTCGATGCTCGACGGGCAGGTGAGCCTGCTCACCCTGGCCGCCGCGCGCTATTTCGCCATGGGCGAAGTTCCGCCGCGCCTCGGCACCGAGCACCCGGGGCGCGTGCCCTCGGCCACCTTCCGCTGCAAGGATGGCAAGTACGCCCACATCACCGCCAGCGACCAGCACTGGCCCGCGCTCTGCGAGGCGCTGCAAATGGGGACGGACCCCATTAACCAGGCCAATGCGGCGCGTGTGGCGCGGCGCGAGGAAGTGATGGCGGCGATGACGGCCGCGGTCGCGAAGCTCACGCGCGCCGAGCTGATCGCGAAGCTCGACGCCGCCGACGTGCCGGTCGGGCCGGTGAACGACGTCGCCGAGGTGCTCGCCGACCCCCACGTGCGCGCGCGCAAGCTCGTCGGCAGCTTCGACTATCCGGGCGTGGGCGAATTCAAGGCGCTCGGCCTGCCCTACAAGTTCCTCGGCTGGGACGATCCGCAGATCGGCCGGCCCCCGCTGCTCGGCGAGCACACCGCGGCGATCCTGAGGGAGCGCCTGGGCTATAGCGATGAGCGCATCGCCGAGCTGCGCGACGCCAAGGCGATATGACAGTCCTCGTCGAAGTCCGGGATTGCGTGGCGACGATCACCCTCAACCGCCCCGAGCGCCGCAACGCGCTCAACCTCGCCATGTGTGATGCGCTGCTCGCCGCCGTGCAGGGCATGGACGCATCGATCAAGCTGGTCTTCGTGCGCGCCAGCGGCCCGGTCTTCTGCGCGGGCGCCGACCTGAAGGAGCGCGAGGGCATGGGTGCGGCGCAGGTGCGCGAGCGCCGCATGAAGGCGTTCGCCGCGTACGCGGCGCTGGAAGCGCTGCCGATCCCGGCGATCGCCGTGGTCGAAGGTCCCGCCGTGGGCTCGGGTTGCGAGATCGCGGCCGCCTGCGATTTCATCGTCGCCACGCCGAAGGCGTCGTTCCGCACGCCGGAGGCGCTGCGCGGCACGGTGGGCGCTACGCAGCGCCTGCCGCGCATCCTCGGCAAGCGGCTCGCGAAGGACCTCATGTTCACCGGGCGCACGCTGAGCGCAAAGGAGGCCGAGCGCCACGGCCTCGTCGCCCGGCTCGTGCCGGCGGACAAGCTCGCCGCCGTGCTCGGCGAGATCAGGCAAGCCGTCCTCGGTGCGCCGGCGCAGACGCTGCGCCTGGCCAAGCGCACCATCGACCGCGGCGTGGCGCTCGATCCGCAAGGCGCGCTCGCCGCCGAGATCGAGGCGATCGAGGCGCAGATCGGCGCCGGCGTCTGGATGGGCAAGGCGTGAGCGGCTGGACGCCCCGCCCGCTGGGCGCGTTCCTCGCGGCGCCGTCGCCGCGGCGCGAGGCGCTCGTCACGCCGACGCGGCGCCTGAACTACGGGCAGCTGCTGCAGGCGGCGCGCAGCGTCGCGCGCGCCATGCGCGGCCTCGGCCTGCGCAAGGGCGACCACGCGGCGATCCTGATGGGCAACGACGAGTACTGGCTCACGCTGTTCTACGGCGCGGCGCTGCTGGGCGTGGTGACGGTGCCGGTCAACACGCGCTTCAAGGCCGGCGAGCTCGAGTATTGCCTGCGGCACTCCGACAGCAAGGCCTTGTTCTATGCGCCGCGCTTTCTCAACAACGACTATGCGGCCCTGGTGCGCAGGATCGAAGGCCGGCTGCCGAAGCTCGCGCACAAGGTGGCGCTCGGCAAGGCATCGTGGCGCGCGTTCGCCGCGCTCGACCGCGGGCAGGAGATACCCGGCGGCGTGTCGGCCGAGGACCTGCTCCTGATCCAGTACACCTCCGGCACCACCGCCTACCCGAAGGGCGTAATGCTGACGCACGACAACATGCTGCGCAACGCCTGGGCCGCCGGCGCGCGCATCGGCGTGCAGCCCCAGGACCGCTACTTCAACTGCCGGCCGTTCTTCCACGTGGGCGGCTCCACGCTCTCGGCGCTCGCGTGCCTCGCCTACGGCGCGTGCCTCGTGACCCTGCCCACCTTCGAGGCGGGCGCGGCGCTCGCCATGATGGAAAAGGAGCGCTGCACCCTCACCTCCGGCAACGACACCATCTTCCAGATGCTGATGGAACATGCCGATTTCCCGGGTCGCCGGCTCGCCCTGCGCGGCGGCTGGGCGGCGGCGGGGCCGCAGACCATGCGGCGCATCATCGATGTCCTCGGTGCGAAGCACATTTGCGCCGCCTACGGCCTGTCCGAAGCCTCGCCCAATGTCGTCATGAGCGACTGGCGCGACGCCGAGGCGCTGCGCGTGCAAGGCCTCGCCACGCCGCACGACGAGCTGCACCTGCGCACGCTCGAGGGCGAGATCCAGGTGCGCGGCTGGAGCGTGATGCGCGGCTACTACAACGATCCCGAGGCGACGGCGCGCGCCATCACCGCGGACGGCTGGCTGCGCACGGGCGACCTCGGCGAGCTGCTCGCCGGCGGGCGCCTGCGCATGGTCGGGCGGCTGAAGGACCTGTTTCGCGTCGGCGGCGAGAACGTGGCGCCGGCCGAGGTGGAGGAGGTGCTGCTCCAGCACCCCGCGGTGGCGACGGCGCAGGTGGTCGGCGTGCCCGACGCGCGGCTCGGCGAAGTGCCGTGCGCGTATGTGCTGCTCCGGGCCGGCCATTCGCTGACCGAGGACGCGCTCATCGCCTGGGTCAGGGCGCGCGCGGCCAATTTCCGCGTGCCGCGCTATCTCAGGATCGTGAAGGATTTCGACGCCATCGGCATGACGGCGAGCGGCAAGGTGCAGAAGAACCGGCTGCGCGCGCACGCGCTCAGGGAGTTCAAGCTGTAGGGTGGGCCCAGGGCCCACCCTACGAGCTCTATTTGCGGTAGCTGCTGAACACGTAGCCGCGGTCCTTCTGCGGGGCGTGGCAGCCGTAGCAGGCGCCCGCCGCGTTGCTGCCCACGGCGCGCTCGGTCTTCGAGTCGCCCTTGAAGCCCTCGAAGCCCCAGCCGCCGGTGGCGGCGTACTTTTTCGCGTCCTTGTGCATCACGCCGAGGACCTTGCGCGGGCCTTCCTGCACCGCGTTGCCGCCGGTCTGCGCTTCCAGCAAGTCGAAGACGATCACCGCGCCGTCGGGGAACTTGCCCTTGCGGTAGCCGGCGAGCGCCTTCGGGTTGGCGTACAGGTGGTGGACGCCGCCGAAGGCGTCGAACAACGCATGTCCGGGCTGTATCACCATGCTCTTCACGTGCGTCCAGGCGCGATAGCCTTCGGGGTAGGGAACCGGAGCAGGATCCGCAGCGAGCGCGGGGATCGAAACGGCGAGCAGTGCGAGCAGGATTCTCATGGACGTCTCCTTTCAGGAACGCTATTGTTCGCAGCGGCCGGCGCGATGCCCAGCCGGCACGAAACGGTCCCCGGGGCACCTTTTGGTGTAAATCGTTGAGCGCACGCCGCAAGAAAAATCCTGCGCAGCCCACCGCCGCGCGCATGGTCGAGGACGTGGTGGGCTGCAAGTGGTCGCTCGCCGTGCTGCGCAGCGTGCGCCGCGGCGTGCGCCGTCCCGGCGCGCTGGAGCATGCGATCGACGGCATCTCGAAGAAGGTGCTGAACGAGCGCCTGCGCAAGCTGATGCGCTTCGGCATCCTCGAGAAGCGCAGCTATGCGGAGCTGCCGCCGCGCGTGGAGTACTCCCTCACCGGCTTCGGCGAGCAGTTCTCCGGGTTGATCGACGGCGTCGACCGGCTGCAGGACGCACTGGAGCAGGATGGCCGAGACTGACAGCGCGCTCACTCTCCTGCGCGACAGCCTGCGCCGCTTCGTCGAAAGAGAGATCGTTCCCAAGGCCTACGCCTAGGAAGTGCAGGGCTTCGTGCCGCTCTTCGGCACGGTGCTCGCGATCCTGTTCCTGGACGAGGCGTTCGAGGCGTTTCACGCCGTGGGCTTCGCCACCATCCTCGCCGGCGTCGTCGTGGCGACGCGCGGCCCGAGCGCTCAGAACGGGAAGAAGCGCGGGATCACGTAGAGGTACCCCGCCCACATCAGCAGCGACAGCGGCACGCCCACCTTCACGAAGTCGACGAAGCGGTAGCCGCCCGCGTGCAGCACCAGCAGGTTGGTCTGGTAGGCCATCGGCGTGGCGAAGGACAGGTTCACCCCGGCGATGATCGCGATCACGAACGGCTCGGGCGCGAGGTCGAGCTGGGCGGCGATGCCGATGGCGATCGGCGTGCCGATGATGCCGGCAGCGTTGTTGGAGAGGATGTTGGTCAGCACCGCCATCAGCAGCATCAGGCCGCCGAGGATCGCGCTCGGCGACATGCCCGCGGTGGCCGCCACGAACAGCTCGGCGATGTAGGTGGTGCCGCCGGTGCGGGTGAGCGCGGTGCCGAGGGCGAGGCTGGTCACCACGATCATGATCACCTGCGCGGACAGGCCCTTGCCCGCCTCGCGCCAGGTCAGGCACCTGGTCGCCATCATCGCCGCGACGCCGACCAGCGCCGAGACGCTGATCGGCAGCAGCCCGCCGGCGGCGGCGGCGATCACTGCGCCCATGATGCCGAGCGCGAGAACGGCGCGCTCGGTATCGGGCAGCTCGACCGTGGAATCGAGCACCAGGAACGCCTGGTTCGACTTCATGCGCTTGATGTCGCCCACGCTGCCCTGCACCAGCAGCACGTCGCCGGTGCTGAGTATGACGTCGCCCAGCTCGCCGCGGCGGATCTCGTCGCGGAACTGGCCGCGATGGATGGCGAGCACGAACAGGCCGTACTCGTCGGCGAAGCGCGAGCGCCGCACCGTCGAGCCCTTCAGTGGCGAGTCTTCGGTCACCACCACCTCGACCAGGCGCTGCTTGGCGTCCTCGTCGGTCTTCGCCTTCGGCTCGCCCTCGGCCTCGGCCGCCCGTTCTTCCTTCTCCACGCGCTCCTCGGCCGACTCCGCCTCCTGGTCGTGCAGCGGCGTGCCGAGCATGCCTTCGAGCTCCTTCAGCCGCTCGGGCGTGTCGCGCACCAGCAGCCGGTCGCCGGGCATGAACGTCAGCGAGGGCAGGCGCGCGAGCAGCACGCCGCGCTCGCCGCGCTGCACGTCGAGCAGACGCAGGTTGCCGCCGGCGAGCTTGCGCGCGTCGGCGAGCGTCTTGCCGTTGATCTTGCTGTCGTCCTCGACGTACAGCATGGCGCTGAACAGGCGCGCCGACTTGTCGCTGATCAGCGCCGCGCGCTGCGGCAGCAGGCGCGGCGCCACCAGCCACAGAAACAGGATGCCGAAGAAGCCCACCAGCGCGATCGGCAGCGCGAAGTCGAACATGCCGAAGTTGCGCACGCCCATGTCGCGCGCCACCGAGACGACGAGCAGGTTGGTCGAGGTGCCGATGGTGGTGACCGTGCCGCCAATCACCGTGGCGAGGCCGAAGGGCATCAGCACGCCCGAGGGCGAGGACTTGGCGCTCAGCGTCACGCCGACGAGGATCGGCAGCAGCATGACGACGATCGGCGTGTTGTTGACCACCGCCGAGAGCGCCGCGGCCACCAGCATGGTGAACAGCAGCGAGATCGCGGGCCCGGTCTGCCAGACGCGCGCCAGGATCCTCGCCACCGGCTGCAGCGCGCCCGTGGTCTCGAGGCCCTTGCCGAGCACCATCAGGGCGCAGACCGCGACCAGCGCCTCGTGGCCGAAGCCGGCAAAGAGATCGCTCGGGCGCACCGGGCCGGCCTCGCCGGCGTAGGGAAAAATCTGGAAGCCGGCCACCAGCGTGATGAACACCAGCAGGCTGGAGGTTTCGAGCGCGATGCGGCCCTGCGCGAACAGCACCAGCGCAAACACCGTGAGCGCCATCACCGCGAGCGCGTGGGGATCGGGCAATGCGGGCATCCGTGCGGTCTCGAGTCTATAGAATCGGTGCATCGTACACGTGGCAGATGTTGGGAGAGTCGTCATGACCGAAGCGATCGAGACGCCGCCCTGGGAAAGGCTCGAGGCACTGGCGCAGGCCGGCGACGCCAGGGGGCTCGAGACCTATGTCGAGTCCATCGGCCCGAGTGAGGTGTTCCGGGCGCTGCTGCGCCTCGAGCCGCAAGCGCGCGAGCGCGTGCTGACCACGCTCTCGCCCGAGGACGCCGCCGACCTGATCGAGGAGATTCCGGAGGAGCACGCCGCCGACCTGATCGAGGACCTGGAAGCGAAGGACGCCGCCTCGATCGTGAGCGAGATGGACAGCGACGACCAGGTCGACGTGCTGGCGAACCTCGATCCCGCGGATGCCGAAGCGATCCTCGCCAGGATGCCGCCCGAGGATGCCCGGCACGCCAGAACGACGCTGCCGTACCCGCGCGACGTCGCCGGCGGCCTGATGGTGACCGAGTACCTCTCGTACGCCGACACCGCGACGGTGCGCGACGTGATCGAGGATCTGAACCGGCGCACCGAGGAGGGCCTCGCCGAGGACCTGCACGCCTACGTGGTGTCCGGCGGCGGACGGCTGATCGGCACGCTCGACCTGCGCGACCTGGTGCTCGCGCGCCGCGACACGCTGCTCGCGCAGCTGCTCAAGCCCTCGGCGCAGATGAAGGCCGAGGCCACGCTGGACGAGCGCGAGGCGTTCTTCGATCGCGAGCACGACGCGGCGGTGCCGGTAGTCGACGCGCACCAGGCGCTGCTCGGCGTGGTGCGCCGCGAGGACGTCGCCGAGGAGCTCGCCGAGCGCGCCGAGAACGACCACCGCAAGATGCAGGGCATCGTCGGCGGCGACGAGATCCGCTCGCTGCCGGTGACCGTGCGCTCGCGACGGCGCCTGTCCTGGCTCTCGGTGAACATTCTCCTCAACATCATCGCCGCGAGCGTGATCGCGGCCTACGAGGAGACGCTCGCCGCGGTGATCGCGCTGGCGGTGTTCCTGCCGATCGTCTCGGACATGAGCGGCTGCAGCGGCAACCAGGCGGTGGCGGTGAGCATCCGCGAGCTGTCGCTCGGCATCACCAAACCCTTCGAGCTGCTGCGCGTGTGGCTGCAGGAGGTGAAGGTGGGGCTGATCAACGGCGTGGTGCTCGGCGCACTGCTCGCGCTCGCCGCGATCCTGTGGAAAGGCAACCCCTGGCTCGGGCTGGTGGTCGGCGGCGCGCTCGCCGCCAACACGCTGGTAGCGGTGTCGATCGGCGGCACGGTGCCGCTGGTGCTCAAGCGCCTGAAGCTCGACCCGGCGGTGGCCTCGGGGCCGATCCTCACCACCGTCACCGACATGTGCGGGTTCTTCCTGGTGCTGAGCTTCGCCGCGGCGATCCTGCCGCGGCTTACGGCCTGAGGGCTGCGGCGCTCACACGTCCCAGGTGTGCACCGGCGCGCCGGCGTGGCTGTACTCGCGATACACGCGCACCAGCGCGCCGAGGTCCGGCCCGTGGCGCTCGAGGAACGCGTCATTGATGGGGCGCGGCTGACCCGCGTCGTCGACCAGCCGCGCCTCGAGTTCGACGCCGGCCACCGATCCGCGCGCGGACAGCCTGCCCTGTGCGAGCCGCGTGCGTAGCAGGGCGAGCTCGCGCTTGCAGCGGCCGCTGTAGCGCTCGAAGTCCTCGGCGCGAATGCGAGTGGTGGCGATCTCCCGGCCCATGCGCGCCGAACCACCCGCCTCAGGCGCGGTGCGCGGCGCCGGTGCGGGAGCGCACCCACTCGCGTCTTATCAATTGCTTAGCCGCGTCCATGGCCCCGGCAGACTATCTCGTCCCGCCGACCGCGCACAAGGCGCGCGCCAGCGGAACTTGCACCACGGCGGCCGGCGGCGCAGTACAGTGGCGGCGCAGTGCCGGTCCGCGGGGCTTGCGCCCCGCGCTTGGGAGTTCGTTGAAACGCGGTCCCCAGTAAAAGGAAAAGGAGAACATCATGAAAGCGAAAGCAGTGCCTGCCCATGCAGTTCCCGCATCGTTCGCATCCGTCCCGAACCGCAAGCTCATCGTCGCCGCTGTCGCCGCTGCCTGCGGCCTGCCCGCGACCGCCCTGGCGCAGTTGCCGGCGGGCGTCGAGGTCTACGGGCGCGCCAACGTCAGCTACGAGCGCATTACCGTGAGCGGCGCCACCAGCCAGACCAACTGGGAAGTGGTCGACAACAGCTCGCGCATCGGCGTGCGCGGCAAGAAGGACCTCGGCGACGGCCTGTCCGGCTTCTTCCAGGTCGAGAGCCGGGTGCGTCTGGACAGGGGCGGCGATACGCTTTCCAGCCGCGACAGCTACCTCGGCATGCAGGGCGGCTTTGGCTCCGTGCGGGTCGGCCGCACCATCGGGCCCGTGTACTACGCCACCTACGACTACATCAGCAACCACAATCACGATACCGGGAATTCCTCTGACGCGCTGCTTGCGGCGGCGGTCTTCGGCAACCAGGGCTTCATGGACAACACCGTCTGGTACACGAGCCCGAAACTGGGCATGTTCACGGTGGACGTGGCGCATTCGCGGCTCGGCGAGGCGCGCGTCACGGGCTCGCAGCCGAGCTACCTCGGCATCGTCGGCGCCTACGATCAGGGTCCGCTGCACGCGGCGGTGTCGCACGCGGAAACCAAGAACTCGTCCGACCTCGGCGGCGGCAAGCCGAACAAGGACACGGCGACGACCCTCGGCGGCCTGTACAATTTCGGCGGCAAGTACATCGTCGGCGCGCTGATCGAGAGCGCGAAGAGCGACCTGCTCGTCGGCAGCGCCAAGCGCACCTACTTCCGCGTCTCGCTGATGATGCCGGTGGCGAAGCACGAGTTCCATGTGAACGTCGGCGTCGCCGACGACCGCCTGGACCTCAACACGACCGACGCCGGCGCCAAGCAGTGGACCCTGGGGTACAACTACAACATCGACAAGCAGTTCAAGGTCTACGCCTTCTATACCGCGGTCGACAACGAGACCAACGGCAACTACGGCTTCAAGACCAGCACCGCCGGCGTGGACAACAAGTCCCTCGCGGTGGGCGCGCGCTACAACTTCTGACGCCGCCCGCGCTTCGCGTTGCGCCGCCCCGGGCCGAGCCGCCCGGGGCGTTTTTTTAGGCATGCCCGGCCGCGCCGTCCTGCTGCTGTCCGTCGCGGCCTTTGCCAGCGCCGCGGCGCTGCGCGCCGCCGACCCGCTGCTGCCGCTGATCGCCGGGGAGTTCGGCACCACGCCCGGCGGCGCCGCCGCGGTGATCACCGGTTTCGCGGTGTCCTACGGGCTGTTCCAGCTGGTGAACGGGCCGCTCGCCGATCGCATCGGCAAGTACCGCATGGTGTTCCTGATCACCGCGCTCTCGGCGCTGGGCAACCTCGCCTGCGCGCTCGCGCCCTCGCTCGCCACGCTCGTCGCCGCGCGCTTTCTCACCGGCGCCACGGTGGGCGCGATCGTGCCGCTCGCCATGGCCTGGATCGGCGACGCGGTGGCCTACGAGAAACGCCAGCTGGTGCTGGCACGCTTTCTCGTCGGGCACATGCTCGGCGTCGCCTTCGCCGCCTCCGCCGCGGGGTTCCTGGGCGAGCGCTTCGGCTGGCAGGCGATGTTC
>JAOUGZ010000428.1 GCA_029865405.1 Betaproteobacteria bacterium | reverse complement strand
GTGGCAGGAATTCGCCTTCAGTCCCGCGGTGCGCGCCGCCGAGCGCGCGCAGCGCGAGGCGGTGGAGAAGGTGATCGACTTTCTCGATCTGCAGCACTACCGCGACGCCATGGTGGCGGGGCTGTCCTATGGCGTGCGCAAGGTGATCGAGCTCGGCCGCGCGCTCGCCACCGAGCCGCAGCTGCTGCTGCTCGATGAGCCGTCTTCGGGGCTCAACCCCGAGGAGACCAACGACATGGCCTACTGGATCGAGGACATCAAGCGGGGCCTGGGCATCACGGTGCTGATGGTCGAGCACGACATGAGCCTGGTGCAGCGCGTCTCCGATCGCGTGCTCGCGCTGAATGAAGGGCGCGCGATCGCCGAGGGCACGCCCGCCGAGGTGCAGGCGCATCCCGCGGTAATCGAGGCGTATCTGGGCGCGAAGGCGCCGGCATGAGCGCCCCCGTCCTCGAGCTCCTGAACGTCGAATCGAGTTACGGCCCGGTGCAGGCATTGCGCGGCGTGAGCCTGTCGGTTCCCGAGGGCAAGATCGTCACCGTGCTCGGCGCGAACGGCGCCGGCAAGAGCACCATCCTGAAGACCGTTTCCGGCATCATCGATCCGGCCAAGGGCCAGGTGAAGCTGCGCGGGCGAGAGATCCAGGGCTGGTCGCCCGATCGCATCGTGCGCGCCGGCGTGGTGCACGTGCCCGAGGGGCGGGAAGTATTCCCGCTCCTCTCGGTCGAGGACAACCTGAAGATGGGCGCCTATACGCGCGCCGACCGGGGCGGGGTGGCGCAAGATCTGGAAACCGTGTTCGGCTATTTCCCGATCCTGCGCGAGCGCGCGCGCCAGGAGGCCGGGCAGCTCTCGGGCGGCCAGCAGCAGATGCTCGCCATCGCCCGCGCGCTGCTGTCGCGCCCCGACGTGATGCTCATGGATGAGCCCAGCCTCGGGCTCTCGCCCTTGCTGACGCAGGAGATCTTCCGCATCATTCAGCGCATCAATCGCGAGCGCGGCGCGACCATCCTGCTGGTCGAGCAGAACGCGCACATGGCGCTGGCGGTGGCCGATTTCGGCTACGTGCTCGAAGTCGGGCGCATCGTCATGGAGGACACCTGCGCGAACCTCGCCAGGAAGGAGGACATCCAGGAGTTCTATCTCGGCGTGCAGGCCGCCGGGGTCCGGGGGCAGCGCCGATGGAAGAGAAAGAAGCAGTGGCGATGATCGATACGGTGCCGAAGATGTTCTGGCACGGCGTGCAGGCGCGCGCCGACCGGGTGTTCTGCCGGCAGAAGGAGCTCGGCATCTGGCGCGCCACGACCTGGCGGGAGCTGGGCCGCAATGCGCGCCAGATCGGCATGGGGCTCGCGTCGCTCGGTTTCGCGCCGGGCGAGGTGGCGTCGGTCCTGTCCAACACCCGCCGCGAGTGGGTGTACGCCGACCTCGGCGCGCTCGGCGCCGCGGGCGTGGTCAACGGCATCTACCCGACGGATGCGGCGGCGCAGGTGGCGTACCTGCTGTCCGACTCCGCATCGGCCTATGTCTTCGTCGAGGACGAGGAGCAGCTGGACAAGGTGCTCGAGGTGCGCGCGCGCCTGCCGCAGCTGCGCAAGATCTTCGTCTTCGAGATGGAAGGTCTGCGCGATTACGACGACGCGCAGGTCATGTCGCTCGAGGCGCTGCAGGCGCTCGGCGCCGAGCACGACGCCCGGTACCCGGGAGAGTGGGAGCGCCGCATCGGCGTGCGCGGGCCGGAGGACCTCGCCATCCTCGTTTACACCTCGGGCACGACCGGCAAGCCCAAGGGCGCGATGCTTTCGCACCGGAACATCATGGTGACCGTGCACGCGTACGCGCAAGCCATCCCGCAGAGCGATCGCGACGAGCGCATGTGCTTTCTGCCGCTGTGCCATATCGCCGAGCGCACCGGGGGCGAGTATTTCGCGGTGCACACGGGGACGGTGCTCAATTTTGTCGAGAACCCCGAGACCATCCCGGAGAACGTGCGCGAGATCGCGCCGACCACCTTCACCGCCGTGCCGCGCGTCTGGGAGAAATTCTATTCGGGCGTCCTGCTCGCGCTGCGCGAGTCGAGCCGGCTGCAGCAGTGGGCCTACCGGGTGGCCATCGGCATCGGCCACCGGCGCGCGCAGCTGCGCGAGGCGGGGCGGCCGATGCCGGCGGGCCTGCGGCTCGCGTTCTGGCTGGCGCGCGTGCTCGTGCTGAACAACATCCGCAGGATCACGGGCACGCACCGTGCCCGTTTCCTGGTCAGCGGCGCCGCGCCGATCGCCCCCGACCTGGTGCGCTGGTACATGGCGCTCGGCCTCGACATGTATGAGGCATGGGGACAGACCGAGTCGAGCGGGGCCGTCACGGTCACGCCCGCGGCGCGCATCAAGCCCGGCTCCATCGGCGTGCAGCTGCCGCCGTCCGAAGTCAGGGTGTCGGCCGACGGCGAGCTGCTGGTGCGCGGCCCGACCGTGTTCATGGGCTACCTCAACCAGCCCGAGAAGACCGCCGAGGCGCTGCAGGACGGCTGGCTGCACACCGGCGACGTCGGCCGGGTCGACGAGGAGGGCTACTTCTACATCACCGACCGCATGAAGGACATCATCATCACCGCGGGCGGCAAGAACATCACGCCCTCCGAGCTCGAGAACCAGCTCAAGTTCTCGCCCTACATCACCGACGCGGTGGTGATCGGCGACAAGCGGGCCTACCTGGTAGCGCTGGTGATGATCGACCACGAGAACGTGGAGCGCTACGCCCAGGAGCACGCCATCCCCTTCGGCAACTACGCCAGCCTGTGCCGGCGGCCCGAGATCGTGGCGCTCATCCAGGGCGAGGTCGACCGCGTGAACCGGAACTTCGCGCGCGTCGAGCAGGTGAAGAAGTTCCGGCTGCTGGAGGCCAAGCTCGGCGCCGAGGACGAGGAGCTCACGCCGACGATGAAGTTGAAGCGCAAGCTCGTCAACGAAAAATACCGCGACCTGATCGAGGCGATGTACGCCGGGCGGGCGGCGGCGTGATATAAATCCGGCTACGAGGAGGAGCATCCCATGAAGCGCATCATCGGCCTTGCCGCCGCCCTGTTCGCGGGCGCCGCGTTTGCCCAGTCCCAGGGCGTGTCCAAGAACGAAATCGTCATCGGCAGCATGCAGGATCTGTCCGGGCCGATCGTCGCTTTCTCGAAGCAGCTGAAGAACGGCATGGAGATGCGCGTCGACGAGATCAACGCGCAAGGCGGCGTACACGGCCGCAAGCTGAAGCTCATCATCGAGGACCACGGCTACGATCCCAAGAAGGCGATCCTGGGCGCGCAAAAGCTGGTGCAGCGCGACAAGATCTTCGCCATGGTCGGCACCATCGGCACGCCTACGTCGCTCGCCTCGATGCCGATCCTGTTCGACAAGAACGTGCCGCACCTTTTCCCGCTCACCGCCGCGCGCCAGATGTACGAGCCGCTGCACCGCCTCAAGTACTCG
>JAOUGZ010000032.1 GCA_029865405.1 Betaproteobacteria bacterium | reverse complement strand
GGACGGGTTGTCGCGGTGGTACAGGAAGTCGATGCGCTCGAGCACCCGCGCCAGCACCGGCTTGATCTCCTCCAGGCCCGTGCCGTGACGCGAGCCCGCCTCGCCGATCTCGAGAATGCGCGACTCGGCCTCGTCGAGGATCTGGCCGACGTCTTTGCCCGAGGGGCTGAGGGCGTTCTCGGCGATCTCGGTGGCAACCTGCGCCAGGCGCCGCTGCACGGCGCGCTCGCGCACCAGCTCGGCGTAGCGCCGGATGTTGAGGGCGCTGGGCGTGTTCTGCGCGAGCGCGCCGAGGTAGGCCGGGCCGCCGGTCTTGTCCTTGTCCTCGCTCGCCTCGATCGACTCCGACACCGTGACCATGTCGGCGGGCTTGCCGGCCTCGACCAGCTTGGCGATGTGACGCCAGATGCGGCGGTGGTCGTCGCGGTAGAAGTCGCTCCCCGTCACCAGGTCGGCAATGCGGTCGAACGCCTGGTTGTCGAGGAGGAGTCCGCCGAGCAGCGACTGCTCTGCCTCCACCGAATGCGGCGGAACCCTGAGGGCGACGAGCTGGGGGTCGCCGCCGTCGTTCCGGGCCGCGGGTTGCAAAAGCGCCATCTGCGGAATTTACAGCAAATGCGGACGAGAAAAAGGGCCGCGCCGGGCGGCCCTTGTGCACAAGCTGTGACTAACCTGTTCGCAGCGTGTGGACAGCCTGTCAGCTCTCGCCGAGCACCGCTACGTTCACCGTCACGACCACGTCGGTATGCAGCTGCACCTCGATCGGGAACTCGCCGACCTGCTTCAGCGGGCCCGCGGGCATGCGTACCTGCGAGCGCTCCACTTCGTGGCCCAGCTTCTCCAGCGCCTCGACGATGTCGAAATTGGTGACCGAGCCGAAGAGATGCCCGTCGGGGCCCGCCTTCTGCACGATCTGCACCGTCAGCTTGTCGAGCTTCGCGCCGCGCGCCTGCGCCTTGGCGAGCTGCTCGGCCTGCGCCTTCTCCAGCTCGGCGCGGCGCGCCTCGAACGCCTTCAGGTTGGCCTCCGTCGCGCGCTTCGCCTTGCCGTGCGGGATGAGGAAATTGCGCGCGAAGCCGTCCTTCACCTTCACCACCTCGCCGAGGTCGCCGAGGTTGGCCACTTTTTCCAGAAGAATCACTTGCATGGCTCGGTCCTCAGTGCAGGTCGGTGTAGGGCAGGAGCGCAAGGAACCTCGCGCGCTTGATCGCCGCCGAGAGCTGGCGCTGGTAGCCGGCCGCGGTGCCGGTGATGCGCGCCGGGATGATCTTGCCGGTCTCGTTGACGAAGTCCTTCAATACCTCGATGTCCTTGTAGTCGATCCACTCGACCTTGTCGGCGGTGAAGCGGCAGAACTTGCGGCGGCGAAACAGCGCCCGCTGTCCCTTGTCCTTCTTGTCCTTGCCGAACTTGCCTTTGCCTTTGAATTTTCCTCTGCGCGGCGGGGGCATCTCTACTCTCCTTCTACGAATTCAATTTGGGTGGCGTGCAGCACCAGCTTTTTCGAGCGCCGGCTCTTGGCGGCGAGGAATCCCTCGACCTGCAGCGCGCGTTCCAGCGCGCTCGCGGCGAGCAGGCGCGCCTGCACGTCGAAGGCGATGGCGGGGATCTCGGCGTTCACTTGTCGCTGGGCTCCGGCTTCGGTCTGTTCGGATTCGTGGCGCAGGCGGAACTCGATCACCGGGACGCCTGCGGGCGTATGCCGCAGCGCACCGAGCTCGATCAGCCGTCCGCGGACCCGGACCTGGTTCAGGTCGCGCTCGCCTCGGCGGGCTTCGCCTCGGCAGGCTGCGAGTCAGGGGAGCGCTCCATCACCGAGCGCGACTTCTCTTCCTTCATCATCGGCGAGGGGGCGGTGACGGCCTTCGTCATCTTGATGATGAGATGGCGCAGCACGGCGTCGCTGAACTTGAAGGAGTGCTCGAGCTCGTTCACCGTCTCCTGGTCGCACTCGATGTTCATGAGCACGTAGTGCGCCTTGTGCACTTTCTGGATCGGGTAGGTGAGCTGGCGCCGGCCCCAGTCCTCGAGGCGGTGCACGACGCCGTTGCGCTGGGCGATGACGCCCTTGTAGCGCTCGATCATCGCCGGCACCTGCTCGCTCTGGTCCGGATGGACGATGAAACAGATTTCGTAATGCCGCATGCTGTGATTCTCCTTATGGGTTAAGCCATCCACTCATGCGCAGGTGGTATGGCAAGGAAGGGGGCGGATTCTACTTGAATATCAGGTCCCTGCAAACCCCTGGGGCGACGCGAACGTCGGCATCGTGTCTCCGACTCTGTGGGTCAGAATTTCGTGAAGAGCCAGTACTTCTCGTAGAGAACCTTGGCGCCGTGCCACAGCAGGCCCGGCTGGTGCAGCCTGACATCGGGCAGCGGCTCGGCGTAGAAGTTGCCGCGGCCCATGCCGGCGCGGCCGGCGCCGGACTCGATGAAGCACATGCCTTCCCCCTCGAAACGCCGCGGCTCCCGCTTGCCGGTCCAATCGTGCGCAATGTTGTGCGCAACGACCTCGGCCTGGCCGTGCGCGAAGACGCCTGCCTTGGGCAGCGGCCGGCCCATCTTGAGCGGGATCATCGTGATGTCGCCGATGGCATAGACGCCTGGATGCTTCGTCGCGAGCGTATGGCGATCCACCGGGATCCAGCCGGATTCGTTGGTGAGGCCCGCATCGCGTACTGCTTCGGGCGCTCGATGCGGAGGCACATAGAGCAGCAGGTCGAAGTCCGCCGACGCGCCATTGGCGAACTCGAGCCGTCGCGCGCGTGGGTCCACGGCCTTGACCTGGTGCTCGGGGTGATAACCGATGCCCTGCGCTTCGATCATTCCGCGCACGCCAGCCGAGACCGTGGCGCCGGCAACCATCATCGGTCCGGGCTCCGCGGCATAGAACTCCATCGTGACCTTGTCGCGGCGTCCGCGCTTGCGCAGAAAGTCGTCGACGAGGAGCGCCGCCTCATAAGGCGCGGCGGGGCACTTGTACGCAGGCGTCGCGGTGAGCACCGCCAGCCGACCGCGCTCGAAACGCTCCAGGGCCTCGCGGATCGCGGTTGCGCCGGCGAGCGTATAGATGCAAAGGCCCGCCTCGTCGAGCCCGGGAATCGCCTGCGGCGCGTACTCCGCGCCGAGCGCGAGCACGATGGCATCGCCGCGCAGAGTTTGGTCCCCCACGCACACCGTCCTCGCCGCAGGATCCAGGGCGGTGACTTTGCCGCGCGTCAGCTCGATCCCGGCGCGCACCGCATGCGCGACCGGGCGCGAGATCGCCTCGGCGCTGCGCTCGCCGACCATCAACCACAGTAGCGACGGCGGAAACACGTGGCGTTCTTCGCGCTCGACCAGCACGACCCGCTCGCCGCGCGGCAACAGGCGCCGCAGGGTCTGCGCGGCGACCGTGCCGCCCAGCCCGGCGCCCAGCACCAGCGCGATGTGGCTCATTGCGTCTCCTTCAGAAGACCAGGACCTTGTCGGCCCAGGCAGTGCATTCGGTCAATTCATCGAGGGTGCTGCGGCGGGTATCCTGTACCAGCTCGGAATCGCCGATGCCGCGCGCATCCATGCAGGTACCGCAGACGCCGATCTCCCCGTGGCGGCGCGCAACCGCACCAAGCATGTCGCCGATGTTGTAGTAGCCCTGAGGCACTTTCTGGCCCGCCTTGGCGCAGGCTGCCGCGTCGCCAAGGAGGAATACGCGCACTTCGCCCTTCTCTTTGGCGAGCAGGTTGCGAGCGAGTCGCAGCGCGTTATAGCTGCGCTCGGTGCCGTAGGGCGGGTCGTTGAGGATCAGAAGATACTTCATTCATCTCTCCTCGATGCAGGGGCGCTGACGCAACCGTAGCCGAGCTGCTTCCAGCGCCTCATGCCGCCGCGCAACACCGCGACGTCGCCGAATCCCGCAGCGCGCAGCTTCATGGCAGCGAGCGCCGCGCGAACCTGGGTGCCGGAGACGACCACGATCTCGGTCGGCGCCCGACGCCGAAGCTCGTCCAGGCACGCCGGCAACACAGGCAGCGGCACGTTGAGCGCCTCGGCCAGCCGGCCGGGCGGACCGCTGAAAAATTCGTACAGCCCGCGGACGTCGACGACGGTGACTGCACCGCGACGCGCGAAAGTACGGCGCAACTTGTCGGGCTCGATCCAGGTCGTCATGACTTGATCACCCGTGTGCCGGCGACACGGAATGGAATGCCGAGAACACCGAGGAACGTGGTCGACACGCGTGCATCGGAGAATCCCGGAAAGCCGATTCGCAGCCCCGCCTGTCCGCCCGCCGGCTCGGGCACGTAGGTGCCGAAGAGCCGGTCCCAGACCGAGAGGCAAAAGCCGTAGTTGCTGTTGCGCTCGGCCGCGACCAACGAGTGATGCACACGGTGCATGTCGGGGGTCACCAGGAGCGCCCGCACGGCGCTGTCGATCATTGCAGGCATGCGCACGTTGCCGTGATTGAAGAGCGAGCACAGGTTGAGCAGGATCTCGAACACCAGCACCGCCACGGGCGAGGCGCCGATCAGCGTGATCGCGGCATACTTGATCAGCATCGAGAGCAGGATCTCGACCGGATGGAAGCGGATGCCGGTGGTCGTGTCGAAGTCCGGGTCCGCGTGATGCACCTGGTGAAATCGGGAGAGCGCCGGTACGGCGTGGAACAGCACGTGCTGCAGATAGATGGCAAAGTCGAGGGCGACGACCGCAAGGGCGAGTGCGAGCCACCCGCCGACCCCGTAGTAGTTGAGAAGACCCCAGCCGCTCGCCTGCGCGAATCCCGCCACACCGATCGCGGTCGTGGGCAATACCACGCGCAGCAGCAGCGTATTGGCCGCGGCGAGTCCGAGGTTGGTGCGCCAACGCCGCCACCAAGGCTCGCCCGGCGTGCGGGCCGGCGCGGCACGCTCCCATGCCACCATCGCCGCCAGCACCAGCAGCAACGCCGAGACCCGCAGCACCGCCTCGTGGTCGAGAAGGTATGATTCCATTGATTTGATAGTATTCAAGCGATCAATTGAATGCTAGGAGTCTGAAGGGAACATGTCAACCGAAACGATGAAGCGCGAGCTGTATCAGTCGATCGCCAAGGTGGCGCAGGCGCTGGCGAGCGGAAACCGGCTGCAACTGCTTGAATTCATGGCGCAAGGCGAGCGCTCGGTCGACGCGCTCGCGGCCATGACCGGAATGACCGTGGCCAACGCCTCGCAGCACCTGCAGGCCCTGCGGCGCGCGGGGGTCGTAGCCGCCCGCAAGGACGGCCAGCGGGTCTATTACCGCGTGGCCGGCGACGACGTGGTCCGCCTCTACCAGGGCCTGCGCGTAGTCGCCGAATCACGCCTGGCGGAGGTCCGCCGGCTGGTCGGCGAATTTCTCGGCGATCGAACCGCGCTCGAGCCGGTGCTGGCGGACGAGCTTCTTGCGCGCGCGAAGAAAGGCCTGGTCACCGTGCTGGACGTGCGCCCGCGCGAGGAATTCGACGCGGGCCACCTCCCCGGCGCGGTCAATATCCCGATCGACCGCCTCGAAAGCGAGCTCGCACGGCTGCCCAGGAAACTCGAAGTGGTGGCCTACTGCCGCGGCCCGTTCTGCCTGATGTCGTTCGATGCGGTGGCCGCGCTGCGCAAGCGCGGCTGGAAGGCGCGGCGTTTGGAAGACGGATTTCCGGAGTGGAAAGCTGCCGGGCTGCCGATCGAGTCGTCAGGCTGAACCGGGCGGCCGCCGCAGCGACTCGTTCGCCGCCCCCTTCACGCGCCGCCGTACCGAATCGAATAGGCAGATACCCGCTGCCACGGAGACGTTGAGGCTGCCCACCGCTCCCACCATCGGAATGCGCACCAGAAGGTCGCACTTCTCCCGCGTCAGGCGCCGCATCCCCTCGCCTTCCGCCCCCAGCACCCAGGCGATCGCCTCGGGCAGGTTGGCCTGGTAGAGCGACTGCTCCGCGCGCTCATCCGTCCCGACCACCCAGATCCCGCGCTCCTTCAGCTCGTCGATGGTGCGCGCGAGATTGGTGACCATAAGGTATGGCGTGACCTCCGCCGCCCCGCTCGCCACCTTCGACACCGCGGCGCTGATCCCCGCCGCGCGGTCCTTGGGCGCCACCACGGCGTGCACGCCGGCGGCATTCGCCACTCGCAGGCAGGCGCCCAGGTTGTGGGGGTCGGTCACCCCATCCAATAACAATAGGAGCGGCGGCCCCTGCACCGCATCGAGGATATCGTCGAGGCTGTGGCTGAGGCTCTTCATCTCGACCCGCGCCACCACGCCCTGGTGCCGGCCGCCGCCGTAGAACCCATCCAAGCGCTTGGTCGGCACCTTCAGCACCTTGACTCCGGCACGCTCGGCGATCGTGGCAACGTCCTTGATCCGCGCGTCGTGGCGCGTCTCATCTAAGTAGAGCTCGAGCACCGAAGCAGGATCGGCGCGCAGGCGCGCCAGCACGGCATGAAACCCGAACACCACCCGCGGCTCGCGCTCGCGCTTCACGCCGGCACGAAATCGATCTTGCGGCTGTCCAGGTCCACGCGCACCAGCTTCACCTTCATGCGATCGGCCAGGCGATAGCGCTTCTTCGTGCGGCTGCCCAGGAGCATGTGCCGCGCGGCGTCGAACTCGAAGTAGTCACGCCCAAGCTCCGAGATGTGCACGAGCCCATCGACGAAATACTCATCGAGGGTCACAAACAAGCCAAACGGCGTCACTCCCGTGATCGCCCCCTCGAAAACCCCACCCACGTGATCCTGCATGTAGTGGCACTTGAGCCAGCTCTCGACATCCCGGCTCGCGTCGTCCGCGCGCCGCTCGGTCTCCGAGCAGTGCCGCCCGAGCTCGTCCCAGTCCACGCCCTCGTAGCGCCGGTTGGCGAGCACCGCCTTGATCGCCCGGTGCGTCAAGAGATCCGGATAGCGCCGGATCGGCGAGGTGAAGTGCACGTAGGCGTCGAACGCCAGGCCGAAGTGGCCGACGTTCTCCGGCGTGTACACCGCCTGCTTGAGCGAGCGCAGCAGGATGGTCTGCAGCAAAGCGAAATCAGGCCGCGACTTGATGCGCTCGAGGAGCTGCGCGTAGTCCTTGGGATGGGGCTTGTCGCCCCCCGGCAGCTGCAGGCCAAGCTCGGCGAGGAACTCGCGCAGCGCGCGCACCTTCTCCTCGGCCGGCACGTCGTGCACCCGGTAGAGCGCCGGATGCTCGCGCGCGGCCAGGAACTCCCCGGCGCAGACGTTCGCCGCCAGCATGCACTCCTCGATCAGGCGGTGCGCGTCGTTCCTCGGCTCGGCGACGATGCGCGCGATCTTGCCGTGCGCATCGAACTCCATCTTCGTCTCCAGGGTCTCGAAGTCGATGGCGCCGCGCTTCACGCGCGCCGCGTGCAGCACCTTGAACAATTCGTAGAGCACGGCGAGGTGCGCGGGCGCCTTGCCGGAGGAAAGCTTGGCCCAGACCTCGGTGTAGGTGAGGCGCGCGTGCGAGCGGAACACCGCCGGATAGAACTCATAGCGCGCCACCGCGCCGGCGGGGGTAATCGCCATCTCGCACACCATCGCCAGGCGGTCGACGCCCGGGTTGAGCGAGCACAGGCCGTTGGAAATCTTTTCCGGCAGCATCGGCAGCACGCGCCGCGGAAAGTACACCGACGTGCCGCGCTCGCGCGCGTCCGCGTCGAGCGGCTCGCCATCGCGCACGTAGTGGCTGACATCGGCGATCGCCACCCACAGGCGAAAGCCCTTGCCCTCCTTCTCCGCGTAGACCGCGTCGTCGAAGTCGCGCGCGGTCTCGCCGTCGATGGTGACGAAGCCGAGTTTCTTCAGATCGCGCCGGCCGCGCGCGTCGTTCTCGCCCACCGTGTCCGGCAGCGCGCGCGCCTGGGCTTCCGCGCGCCTCGAGAACTCATGCGGCAGGTCGAACTTCCGGAGCGCGATCTCGATCTCCATGCCCGGGTCGGCGTAGTTGCCGAGCACCTCGGCGACGCGGCCGATGGGCTGCGCGTTCTTCGAAGGCTGCGTCACCAGCTCGACCGTCACCACCTGGCCCGCCTTGGCGCGGCCGGCGTCGACGGGCGGCACGAGGATGTCCTGCGCGATGCGCCGGTCCTCGGGCACGAGGAACAGCACGCCGTGCTCGCTGTGCAGCCGGCCGACGATGCGCCGGGTGCCGCGTTCCAGCACTTCGAGGATCTCGCCGGAGGGGCGCTCGCGATGGTCGATGCCGGTAACGCGCACGATCGCGCGGTCGCCGTGCATCACCTGGCGCATCTCCGCGGCGGAGAGGAAGATGCGCGGCGCGCCGCCGTCGGGCGCGAGAAAGCCGTGCCCGTCGGCATGGCCTTCGACGCGGCCGGTGAACTTGCCGAGCACGGGCGGCGCGGCGCGTGTGCGGCTGGTGTGCGCAATGCGCTTTTCAGCGCGGCGTTTCTTTGACACGAAAATCCTCAGACACTAGAATGCGCCTCCCCTGCCGAGGTGGCGGAATTGGTAGACGCACTAGGTTCAGGTCCTAGCGGTGGCAACACTGTGGGGGTTCGAATCCCTTCCTCGGCACCACGCTCAGTCAAACGGATGACGCCGGACGATGGTCTCGTCGCGTTCCGGTCCGGTGGAGATGAGGTCGATCGGCACGCCGGCGAGCGCCTCGATGCGCTTGAGATAGTCGCGCGCGGCCTTCGGCAGCGCGTCGTACTGCTTGATGCCGACCGTGCTTTCCTTCCAGCCCGGCAGGTCCTCGTAGACCGGCTCGCAGCGCTCGAGCTCCTCGGCGCCCACCGGCAGGATTTCCGAGAGCTCGCCCTCGATGCGGTAGCCGACGCAGATCTTCACCGCCTCCACGCCGTCCAGCACGTCGAGCTTGGTGATGCACAGCCCGGAGACGCCGTTCAGCTGGATCGAGCGCTTCAGCGCCGCGGCATCGAACCAGCCGGTGCGGCGCGGGCGCCCGGTAGTGGCGCCGAACTCCTGCCCGCGCTGGCGCAGCTGCTCGCCGACGTCGTTCGACAACTCGGTCGGAAACGGGCCGCTCCCCACGCGCGTGGTGTAGGCCTTGGTTATCCCCAGTACGTAGTGCAGGTGATGCGGACCAATGCCCGCGCCTGCTGCCGCCGCGCCCGCCACGCAGTTCGACGACGTCACGTACGGATAGGTGCCGTGGTCGATGTCGAGGAGCGAGCCCTGCGCGCCTTCGAACAGCAGGTTCTTGCCGGCGCGGTTGGCGTGGTAGAGCGCGCGCGGCACGTCGGCGACGAGCGGCGCAAAGCGCGGCGCGAGCGCGAGCGCCCCTTCGAGCGTCTTCTGGAAATCCACTGCCGGCTGGCCGTGGTACTGGGTGAGGACGAAGTTGTGGTATTCGAGCAGCTCCTTCAGCTTCTCGGCGAAGCGCACCGGCTTGAACAGGTCCTGCACGCGGATCGCGCGGCGCGCCACCTTGTCCTCGTAGGCCGGGCCGATGCCGCGCCCCGTGGTGCCGATCTTCTGCGCGCCGCGCGAGGCCTCGCGCGCGGCGTCGAGCGCCGCGTGGTACGGCAGGATCAGCGGGCAGGCCTCCGAGATGCACAGGCGCGCCACCACGCTGCGCACCCCGGCCGCCTCCAGCTCGTCCATCTCTTCGGTCAGCGCCTGCGGCGACACCACCACGCCGTTGCCGATGAAGCAGTCGACCTCCTGGCGCAGGATGCCCGACGGAATCAGGTGCAGCACGGTCTTCTTCGCGCCGATCACCAGCGTGTGGCCGGCGTTGTGCCCGCCCTGGAAGCGCACCACGCCCTGCGCGCGGTCGGTGAGCCAGTCGACGATCTTGCCCTTGCCCTCGTCGCCCCATTGCGTGCCGATGACGACGACGTTGCGTGCCGCCTTGCTCATGTGCGCTTGCCCTTCTGCCCGGCAGCCGAGGCCAGGCTCCGCAAATCGATGGAAAAACCGGTCGCCGGCCGCGCACGGCCGAAGGCCTTGCCGACCTCGTCGTAGCGGCCGCCGCGCGCCACCGCGCCGGCCACGCCCTCGCAGTAGGCGTCGAACACCACGCCCGAGTGATAGTGGTAGCCGCGCAGCTCGGCGAGGTCGAAGCTCGCCGGCACCGGGCAGGCCTTGGCCAGCGCGCGCAGGGTGGCGAGCGCGCGCTTCACCGGCGCGAGCGCCGGCAGCTTCTTCTCGGCGAGCGCGAGCACCTCGGCGCCGCCGTAGAGCTCGGGCAGGAGCAGCAGCGCCGCGCGCGACCTGGCGTCCAGGCCTTTCGTCAGGCCACGCAGCGCCGGCAGGTCCTTCTTCTGCAGCGCGGCGAAGAGTTCCACCTCGAGCGCCGCGCCCGCCTTGGCGGCCTGTACGATGGCACGGAATACCGCCACGTGGCCGATGTCCAGGCGCACCTTCTTCACGCGCGCCAGCGCGAGCGCGCGGCACAGCAGGCGTTGCACCTCGAGGTCGCTTTCCACGCCGGCGTGCCCGAAGACCTCGGCGCCGATCTGGATCGGCTCGCGCGTGGCCGACTGTCCGGCGGGTCGCGTGTGCAGTACGCTGCCGCAGTAGCACAACCGCGTCACGCCCTTGCGGTTGAGCAGGTGCGAGTCGATGCGCGCCACCTGCGGCGTGATGTCGGCCCTGAGGCCCATCATGCGGCCCGAGAGCTGGTCCACCACCTTGAAGGTGCGCACGTCGAGGTCGTGCCCGGTGCCCGTGAGCAGCGAATCCACGTACTCGATGAGCGGCGGCATCACCAGCTCGTAGCGCGCGGCGGCGAAGAGATCCAGGATCGCGCGGCGCAGCCGCTCGATGCGCGCGGCTTCCGCGGGCAGGATGTCCTCGATGTATTCGGGCAGGAGCCAGCGCATCAGACGGCAACCACGATAAGCAGCAGCCCGATCAGCATCGACGTGAGGCCGAAGAAGCGGATCTGGCCGTCGGAAAGCTGCGTGACGCGCCGGAACGTGTCGCGCCAGAGGCTAGGCGCGAGGAAGGGGAGCACCCCTTCGATGACCAGCATCAAGGCGAAAGCGAGGAGGAACGTGGTCGCCATGGCCCGTCATTTCTTGCCCCCGGCCTTGCCGCCGGGATCCTTGAGGTAACGGAAGAAATCCGAGTTCGGCTCGAGGAGCAGCAGGTCGCTGCGGCCGCTGAACGTCGAGCGGTAGGCTTCCATGCTGCGATAGAAGGCGTAGAACTCCGCGTCGCGGCTGAACGCCTGTGCGTAGGTGGCGGCGGCGCGCGCGTCGCCGTCGCCCTTGACGCGCTGCGCGTCGCGGTAGGCCTCGGCGAGGATCACCTCGCGCTGGCGGTCGGCATCCGCCCGGATGCGCTCGGACTCGGCCGCACCGGTCGAGCGCAACTCGTTGGCGATCCTCTTTCTCTCCGCCTCCATGCGGCGATACACCGACTCGCTCACTTCCTGCGGCAGGTCGACGCGCTTCAGGCGCACGTCGACGATCTCGACGCCGACGCGGCGCAGGTCCTGGTCGGCCTTCTGGCGCACGCGCTCCATGACCGTGTCGCGCTCGCCGGACACCACGTCGTGCACGGTGCGCCCGCCGAACTCGTCGCGCAGCGCGCCGGAAATGGTCTGGCGCAGGCGCCGCGTGGCCTCGGCCTCGCTGCCCTGCACCGAAACGAAATACAGCTTCACGTCGACGATGCGCCAGCGGATGAACGAATCCACCAGCACGGGCCTGTTGCCCTGGGTGAGGAAGCGCAGCGGCTCGGCGTCGTCGTAGGCGAGGATGCGCATGTCAAAGAGGCGCACGTTCTGGATCATCGGCCACTTGAAGTTCAGGCCGGGCTTGGTGATCACTTCCTTCACCTCGCCGAACTGGAACACGATCGCGTTCTGGCGCTGGTCGACCGTGAACAGCACGCTGGAGGCGACGAGCACCAGCGCGACGAGAACCGCGATGACCGGGCCCAGGGCTCTCATGTCAGCGCTCCACCCGCTCGCGGCCGCGCAGGCTGTCGCGCGAGCGCGGCCCGGGATCCGTCGGCAGCGCCGCGTCCGGCGCGCGCTGCGAGGCCTGCGACTCGGTCAGCCCGCCGGCGCCCGACTGCTGCATCAGCTTGTCGAGCGGCAGGTACAGCAGGTTGCCGCTCGCCCGCGTATCGACCAGGATCTTCGAGGTCGACGACAGCACGCTCTGCAGGGTCTCGATGTAGATGCGCTCGCGCGTGATCGCCGGCGCCTTGGAGTATTCGGCCAGCACCTGGCGGAAGCGCGACGCCTCGCCCTCAGCGTTGGCGACGACCCGCGCCTTGTAGCCTTCGGCCTCCTGCGTGAGCCGCGCGGCCGCGCCGCGGGCCCGAGGAATGACGTCGTTGGCGTAGGCCTGGCCCTCGTTCTTCTGGCGCTCCCGATCCTGGCCGGCTTTCACCGCGTCGTCGAACGCCGCCTGCACCTGCTCGGGCGGCTGCGCGTTCTGGATGGTGACGCGGCTGAGGTCGATCCCGGTCTTGTAGCTGTCGAGGATCTTCTGCATCAGCACCTGCGCCTGGTTGGCGATGTTGTCCTGGCCTTCGTAGAGGATGGAATCCATCTTGCTCTTGCCGATGATCTCGCGCATCGACGCCTCGGCGGTCTGCATCGCCACTTCCTCGGGCCGCCGGTTGTGGAACAGCCACGCCTGGGCGTCGGTGACCACGTACTGCACCGCGAACTGCAGGTCGACGATGTTCTCGTCGTCGGTCAGCATCAGCGACTCTTTCAGCACCTTGGTCTTGACGTTGTTGCGGTAGCCGACTTCGAGCGTCCTGACCTGCGCCATGTTGACGATTTCGTGCGACTGGATCGGGAACGGCATGCGCCAGCGCAGGCCCGGGTCGGTCTGCTCGGAATAGCGGCCGAAAGTGAGGACCACGCCTCTCGAAGCGGCGTCGACCACGTAGAAGCCGCTCGCCAGCCAGATCGCGAGCACCAGCGCCACCAGCACGCCGGCGCCGCCGCCCAGCGCGCGCCCGGAGGGCGCCGGCGGCCGCACGTCGCCGCCCCCCCCGCGTCGCCCGCCGAACAGGTCGTTCAGCTTGCGGTTGAAGTTGCGCCAGAGCTCGTCCAGGTCGGGCGGGCCCTGATTGCCGCCGGGGCCGCGGGAGCCGCGCCCCCAGTTCGGGTCGTTCAGAGACATGGCTTTACAGTGAAATCGGTTCCGGAGAAGGGGTGCGGGGCTGCCGCGCTCTGGCGGCCTCGACGATCGCACCC
>JAOUGZ010000427.1 GCA_029865405.1 Betaproteobacteria bacterium | reverse complement strand
GAACAGGTGCTCTACGAACTGCTGGCCGCGGCGCCGCAGTCGCCGCCCGACATCGCGACGGTGCGTGCGCGCGTTGGCGAGCTGGCCGAGAGCGCGCATGAGGTTCTCGCCATCAGTTCACGCGTGGCCGACCAGGAGGTGGAGCAGCTGCGCGCCGGCGCGGAGACGGCGCAGCGCCGGCTGCTGAACCTCGTGCTGATCGCCATCGCCGTGGCGCTGGTCGCGGCGCTGGCGCTGACGCGCGCCATCGCGCGTCCGATCGGCGAGCTCGATGCCGCAATCCGCCAGCTGGGCGGCGCCGATTTCTCGCAGCCGATCCGCGTCAGCGGCCCGCATGACCTGCGCGATCTCGGCGAGCGGCTCGACTGGCTGCGCCAGCGCCTCACGGACCTGGAAGCGGAGAAGAACCGGTTCCTGCGCCACCTGTCGCACGAACTGAAGACACCGCTCGCCTCGCTTCGCGAGGGCGCGGAACTGCTCAACGACCAGGTGGCCGGGCCGCTCCTGCCGGCGCAGCGCGCGGTGGTTGGCATCATGCGCGACAACAGCGTAAAGCTGCAGCGCCTGATCGAGGACCTGCTCGACATCCAGCGCGCCCTGCATGCCGCCGCGTCGCTGGAGGTGAGCACCGTGCAGCTCGACGCGCTGGTGCGCGAGGTCGCCGACGCGCACCGCCTCGCGGCGCTGGCCAAGGGCCAGACAGTGGCGCTCGAGCTGGCGCCGGCCGTGTTCGAAGCGGACGCCGTGAAGCTGCGCTCCATCATCGACAACCTCCTCGGCAATGCCATCAAGTTCACGCCGGCGGGCGGCACGATCACGGTGCGGGCGCAGGAAGCCGACGGCAAGGCGGTGATCGAGGTCATCGATTCCGGTCCCGGCGTACCGCTGGTGGAGCGCGAAGCGGTATTCGAGTCGTTCTTCCGCGGCCGTGCCAAGGCGGGCGGGCGCGTCGCGGGCAGCGGCCTGGGCCTGGCGATCGCGAGGGAGTACGTGGAGGCCCACGGCGGGCGCATCGCGCTCGTGGCAGAAGGCCCGGGCGGGCACTTTCGCGTCACCTTGCCCAAGCGGCCGGCTTTGCTGGCGATTGCGGAGGCGGCATGAAGGGGGCGGCAGCCCTCTGCGCCGTGCTGCTGTCGGGCTGCGCGTTGCTGCAGCCCGAGGCCGGGGATGCGCTGCAGGTGCGCGAGATCGTGGGCGGCACGGTGAGCGCCGTGCGCGCAACGCCGGAGGAGCAGCGCCGGCGCCTGGTGCACGCGCAACAGATGTATGCTGCGGTACCCGACGATGCAAATCGCGTGCGGCTGGCGGCGCTGCTCGCCACGTTGCCGCCGCCGTGGCGCGACGATGTCCGGGCGGCGGGCCTGCTCGAGCCGCTCGCGGCGCGCAGCCCCGACGGCGCGATGGCGCAGCTCGCCGGCCTGCTTGCAGCAAGCGTGGCGGAGCGGCGGCGCCTGGCGCGCGAGCTGCGCGCCGCGGAGTCGCGCATCGAGGCCGCGGAGTCCCGCGCCGGGGCCGCTGAGCAGCGCGCGGGGGGCGCGGAGCAACGCGCCGAAGCCGCGCTGCGGCGTGAGGAGGCGGCGGCGGAGCGCGCCGGCACGCTGCAGCGCCAGGTCGATGCGCTTAAGGCGATCGAGCGCAGCATCCTCGAGCGCGAAGAACGTCGCAGAACCCAGAAAAGGTGATGACATGAGCCACGAAGTCCCCTCCATCCTCCTCGTCGACGACGACCGCGACCTGCTGCACTTGATATCCATGCGCCTCACGGCCGCCGGCTATCGCGTCACCGCCGTCGAATCGGCCGAAGCCGCGCTCGCCAGCCTCGCCGTGGAGCGCCCCCAGCTCGTGATCACCGACTTGCGCATGCAGGGCATGGACGGCCTCGGACTTTTCGACGCTATCCACCGGCAGGCGCCCTCGCTGCCGGTGGTGATCCTCACGGCGCACGGCACGATTCCGGATGCGGTGGCGGCGACGCGCCGCGGCGTGTTCAGTTTCCTGACCAAGCCGTTCGAGCCGAAGATGCTGCTGGAGACCGTCGCCGACGCGCTGCGTCTGTCGACGGCGCCGATCGGCGATCGCGCGCTCTGGCGCGCCGAGATGATCACGCGCTCGGCGGCCATGGAGGCGCTGCTGGGGCAGGCGCAGCGCGTGGCCGCCTCGGACGCCAGCGTCTGCATATTCGGCGCGAGCGGCACCGGCAAGGAGCTGCTGGCGCGCGCCATCCACCGCGCCAGCCGGCGCGCCGAGGCGCCGTTCATCGCGGTGAACTGCGGCGCCATTCCCGAAGGCCTGCTCGAATCCGAGCTCTTCGGGCACAAGCGCGGCGCCTTTACGGGCGCCGTGCAGGACCGTCGCGGCCTGTTCCAGGCCTGCGAGGGCGGGACGCTCTTTCTCGACGAGGTCGGCGACATGCCGCCGGCGCTGCAGGTGAAGCTGCTGCGCTCGCTCGAGGACCGCGTGGTGCGCCCGGTGGGCGCAAACGACGCCGTGCCGATCGACGTGCGCGTCATTTCGGCGACGCATCGCAAGCTCGAGGAGCGCATCGCAAGCGGCGAATTCCGCGAGGACCTGTACTACCGGTTGAACGTCGTCAAGCTCGAGCTGCCCTCGCTCGCGCAGCGGCGCGAGGATATTCCGCTGCTCGCCGGGCACTTTCTCGCGCGCCTCGCCGAGCGCTACGGGCGCCCGCGGCTTGGCATCTCGCCGGAGGCGATGGAGCTGCTGGTAAGCGCCGCCTGGCCCGGCAACGTGCGCCAGCTCCTCAACGTCATCGAGCGCGCCGTGGCGCTGACGACCACCGAGATGATCTCGGCGTCGCTGGTGCGCCAGGCCCTGGACGTGGGCGCGGGTTCGCTCACGCCGCTCGACGAGGCGCGCCGCGCCTTCGAGCGCGAGTACCTGGTGCGCATCCTCAAGATCACCGGCGGCAACGTGACGCAGGCCGCGCGCCTCGCGGGCCGCAATCGCACGGAGTTCTACCGTCTGCTCGAGCGTCATGCGCTCGAGCCCGCGATGTTCAAGGTCAAGGTCGCGGCCGCATCTTGAGGGGCTGTCGCCGGCGGGCGACAGAAAAATCCGCGCAGCGTCAGGCGCTTGCCGCTGCCGTGAACTGCTTCGTCGTTCCCAGCAGACGTTCATCGCCGCTCCCGGTGTGCCTTTTCTCCTCTGCCGTTCCCTATCTTCCTGAAAGCAGGGGATTTTTCATATCAGGCACGCTGCTTGCAAGATATTGTGCGAGCCACGATACGCAGCGACGCAGCCAATATGGAACACGCCAAAGTGAAATTCGAGTTTCCGGTCTTCGCGCAGGTCGCGGCCGGCTTCGCCATCAGCGCGCTGGTGATGATCGGCATAAGCGGCTCGATCTACAAGTTGATCGCGCCGCAGGGCTGGGTAGTTCAGGCGTTCGGCCACAGTTTCGGCCTGGGCGCGGCGCTGCTCGCCGCGGTCCTGGGCGCCGCCGCGGTCGTGTGGGCGCTG
>JAOUGZ010000426.1 GCA_029865405.1 Betaproteobacteria bacterium | reverse complement strand
TGCAGCTCGCTCCTCATCTGCACGCGCAGCTTCGCGTCGAGGTTGGACAGCGGCTCGTCGAACAGGAACACGTGCGGCTCGCGCACGATGGCGCGCCCCATGGCCACGCGCTGGCGCTGCCCGCCGGAGAGCTCGCGCGGCCGGCGCTTGAGCAGCTCGGAAAGCTCGAGGATCTCCGCCGCGCGCTGCACGCGGCCATCGATATCGGCTTTGGTGCGCCCGCGGATCCTCAAGCCGTAGGCCATGTTGTCGTACACGCTCATGTGCGGGTATAGCGCGTAATTCTGGAACACCATGGCGATGTTGCGGTCCTTGGGCTCCAAATTGTTCACCACCCGCTCGCCGATGGCGATCTCGCCGGAGGTGATCTCCTCCAGCCCGGCCACCATGCGCAGCAGCGTCGACTTGCCGCAGCCGGAAGGGCCGACCATCACCACGAACTCGCCGTCCTTGATGTCCATGGAGATGCCCTGGATCACCTTCACGGAACCGAAGGACTTGAATACGTTCCGGATCGAGACGGCCGCCACTATTTTTCGGTCTCCACCAGTCCCTTCACGAACCACTTCTGCATCACCAGCACCACCGCCGCCGGCGGCAGGAGCGCAAGCATCGCCGTGGCCATCACCAGGTGCCACTCGTTGGCAGCGTCGCCGCCGACGATCATGCGCTTGATGCCGATCACCGCGGTATACATCGACTCGTCCGTGGTGATGAGCAACGGCCACAGGTACTGGTTCCAGCCGTAGATGAACTGGATGACGAACAGCGCCGCCATGCTGGTCTTGGAGAGCGGCACCACCACGTCCCATAAAAAGCGCATCGGCCCTGCGCCGTCCATGCGCGCGGCCTCCGCCAGCTCGTCCGGGATGGTCATGAAAAACTGCCGGAACAGGAACGTCGCAGTGGCCGAGGCGATCAGCGGCAGTGTCAGGCCGGCGTAGGAATTGAGCAGGTGGAGGTCGGCGATCACCTGGAACGTCGGGATGATGCGCACCTCCACCGGCAGCATGAGCGTGATGAAGATCATCCAGAAAAAGAACATGCGCAGCCGGAAACGGAAATAGACGATGGCGAAGGCGGAGATCAGCGAGATCACGATCTTGCCGATGGTGATGCACAGCGCCACCACCGTGCTGTTGAACAGCATGGTCGCCACCGGCGCCTTCGATCCGGTCGCCGTGCCCGCGAACAGCACCTGCGAGTAGTTCTCGATCAGGCGGTCGCCGGGCACGAGCGGCATCGGCGCCACCATGATCTCCTCGAGCGGCAGCGTCGAGGCGACGAAGGTCACGTACACCGGGAACGCGATGACGATGACGCCGAGGATCAGGATCCCGTGCGACAGGACGTCGAGCCAGGGCCGCCGCTCTACCATGGCTTGCCCATCAGTACTGCACCCGGCGCTCGATGTAGCGGAACTGCACCACCGTGAGCGCTATGACGATGGCCATGAGGATCACCGACTGGGCCGACGAGCCGCCGAGGTCCGCCGCTTTGACCCCGTCGTGATAGACCTTGTAGACGAGGATCGTCGTGGACTGCGCCGGGCCGCCCTGGGTGATGGCGTCGATGATGCCGAAGGTGCCGAAGAACGCGTACACCACGTTCACCACCAGCAGGAAGAACGCGGTCGGCGAGAGCAGCGGGAAGATGATGGACCAGAAGCGCCTGCCGGGGCCCGCGCCGTCGATCGCTGCCGCCTCGATGAGCGACTTCGGGATCGACTGCAGGCCGGCGAGGAAGAAAAGGAAGTTGTAGCTGATCTGGTTCCACACCGCCGCCATGATGACCAGCAGCATCGCCTGGTTGCCGTCGATCACCCAGTTCCAGTGCACGCCGAACTGGCGCAGCATGAAGGTGACGATGCCGATCGAGGGAGCGAACATGAAGGCGTAGAGCACCCCGGCCACGGCGGCCGCTACAGCGTAAGGCCAGATGAGCAGCGTCTTGTAGGCCATGGCGCCGCGCACCACGCGATCGGCCATCACGGCGAGGAGCAGCGACAGCGCGATGCCGATCCCGGCCACCGCCACGCTGAACACCGCTGTCGTCCTGAACGACAGCAGGTAGTTCGGATCCTTGAACAGCGTGTAGAAGTTCTGCAGGCCGACGAACTGGCTGCGCAGGCCGAAGGCGTCCTGCAGCTGGAACGAGTACCAGATGGCCTGCGACGCGGGCCAGAAGAAGAACACCACCGTGATGGCGAGCTGCGGCGCCACCAGCACGAACGGCAGCCACGCCGAGCGGAAAACGACGCGTTTTTCCATTCCGCTCGGCGAATGCAGCTACTGGACGGTCGCTTACTTGTTGGCCGCCTCGAACTGCCTGAGGAGCTCGTTGCCGCGCTTCACGGCATCGTCGAGCGCCGCCTTGGCGGCCTTCTTGCCGGCGAACGCGGCCTCCAGTTCCTCCTCGATAATGGTGCGCCCCTGCACGAAGTTGCCGAAGCGCAGGCCCTTGGAGTTGGCCGTCGGCGCCTTGTTCGTGAGTTGAAGCACGGCCATGTCGCGGCCCGGATTCTTGTCGTAGAAACCGGATTTCTTGGTCAGCTCGTAGGCTGCGAGCGTGATCGGCACGTAACCCGTCTTCGTGTGCCACTCCATCTGCACCTCGGGACGCGACAGGAACGTGAAGAAGCGCGCGACGCCCTTGTACTCCTCGGCCTTGCGCCCGCTCATCACCCAGAGCGACGCCCCGCCGATGATGGAGTTCTGCGGCGCGCCCTTCACGTCGTCATGGTAGGGCAGCATGTTCAGCTGCCAGTCGGTCTTGCCCGCCTTGATGGTGCCGCCCAGGGCGCCGGCGCTGATGGTGGCCATCGCGCACTCGCCGCTCTGGAACTTGGCGTCCGCCTGGTTGGTGCGTCCGGCGTAGGTAAATAGCCCCTTCTTCGCCATGTCGGACAGCATCTGGACGTGCTTGACGTGCGTGGGCGAGTTGATGGTGAACCGCGCGTCCAGGCCGCCCATGCCGTTCTGCTTGGTGCCGATCGGCACGTTGTGCCAGGCGCTGAAGTTCTCGATGTGCACCCACGACGGCCAGCCCGTCGTATAGACGCAGTCCTGGCCGGCGGCCTTCAGCTTCTCGGCAGTGGCGATAAGCTCCTTCCAGGTCTTCGGCGCGACCGGCGGCAGGCCCGCTGCCTTGAACTTGTTGCGGTCAATGTAGAACAGCGCCGTCGAGCTGTTGAAGGGCAAGGACAGCATGTTGCCCTTCGTATCCGAGTAGTAGCCCGTCACCGTCGGCAGATAGGCCTTGGGATCGAAGGGCTCGCCCGTTTCCTTCATCAGCTGGTACACGGGCTTGACCGCGCCCCTGGCCGACATCATGGTCGCCGTCCCCACCTCGAAAACCTGCAGGATGTGCGGCGCCTGCCCGGCGCGGAACGCGGCGATTGCTGCGGTCATCGACTCGGGATAGGACCCCTTGTAGGAGGTGACGACCTTGTATTCCTTCTGCTCGGCATTGAACTGGTCGGCGA
>JAOUGZ010000425.1 GCA_029865405.1 Betaproteobacteria bacterium | reverse complement strand
TCGCGGCACCACTGGATCAATTCCTCTTCCGTGGCCTGCGCGCCGGGCTTGAGCTGCACGAAGGCGCACGGGGTCTCGCCCCACTTCTCGTCGGGCCGCGCCACCACCGCGGCCAGCGCCGTGGCCGGGTGCTTGTAGAGCGCGATCTCGATTTCCACCGAAGAGATGTTCTCGCCGCCCGAAATGATGATGTCCTTCTTGCGGTCCTTGATCTCGATGTAGTTCGTCGGGTGCCACACGGCCAGGTCGCCGGTGTGCATCCAGCCGCCGTGGAACGCCTCCGCAGTTGCCGTGGGGTCCTTCAGGTAGCCCAGCATCACGGTGTTGCCCCGGACGAGGACCTCGCCCATCGACTGGCCGTCCTTCTTCACCGGCTTGCAGGACTTGGGGTCGCCGACGATATGGCCTTCGACGACCTGGTAGCGCACGCCCTGGCGCGCCATCTCGACGGCCCGGTCCTCCAGCGGCAGCCCGCTCCAGGCGTCCTGCACCGCGCAGTAGGTCGAAGGCCCCTGCAATTCCGTCATGCCGTAGATGTGCAGCACCTTGAAACCTAGCTCCTCCATGCCCTTGATCACCTTGGCGGGCGGCGGTGAGCCGCCGGTCATGATGTGCACGGCCTGCGGAAAGCTTCGCCGCTGCGCTTCGGGTGCCGCGATCAGCATGGTCAGCACGGTTGGCGCCCCGCACATATGCGTCACGCCATGCTCGACGATCATCGGGAAGATGAGCGCGGGGTCCACGGCGCGCAGGCAGACATGCGTGCCCGCCAGGGCCGTGACCGACCACGGATAGCACCAGCCGTTGCAGTGGAAGAGCGGCAGCGTCCACAGGTAGACCGGGTGCGCCGGCATCGCCCACGCGACGACGTTGCCCAGCGACTCGAGAAAAGTGCCCCGATGGTGGTAGACGACGCCCTTGGGCCGCCCGGTGGTTCCCGAGGTGTAGTTCAGCGCGATGGGATCATCTTCCGAGCGCGGCAGCTGCCAGGCGAAGGCGGCATCGCCGCCGGCGATGAACTTCTCGTATTCGACCGATCCGAGGCGCTCGCCCGGCCCGGTGTACTGGGGATCGTCGACGTCGATGACGAAGGGGGCTTTCTTCAGCTTTTTCAGCGCGGGCCCGACGACGCCGGCGAACACCCGGTCGGTGATGAAGACCTTCGCTTCCCCGTGCTGCAGGATATAGGCCACCGTATCGGCGTCGAGACGCGTGTTGATGGCGTTCAGCACCGCACCCAGCATCGGCACGCCGTAGTGCGCGTCCAGCATCGCCGGGACGTTGGGCAGCATCGCTGCGACCACGTCACCGCGCTTCACCCCCCGCTTCGTCAGCGCAGAGGCCAGCCGCTTCGCGCGCTCGAAGAACTGTGCATAGGTGTAGCGCGTGCTGCCATGGATCACGGCAACCCGCTGCGGGTAGATTTCCGCCGCGCGCGGCAGGAAGACGAGCGGCGAGAGCTCCTGGCGATTCGCCGGCCCGGGCTTCAATGCCGACCACAGGTTCTTCTTGCGCATTGCAGCAACGCGTTTCTTCTTGGCCATCGCCCCCTCCCCGTTCTACACTGGCTCTCGCAAATCTACTCCTAGGAGGGGGTTCCGTGAAAACACTCGCTTTGGCCGTCGCGCTGGCGCTTACCGCCGGCGTGGCGCACGCGCAGGACAAGACCATCAAGATCGCCGGATTCGGCGCGCAGTCGGGCCCGGTGCGCTCGTTCGGCGTCAATAGCGAAGCGGCGCTGCGCGCCGCCGCGGACGTCGTCAACAAGGCCGGCGGCGTGAAGCTCGCCGACGGCTCCAAGGCGAAGATCGCGATCGAGTTCTACGACGACCGCTGCAACGCCGAGGAAGGCATCTCGGTAATCCGGCGCATCGCCGGCACCGACGCCGTGATCGCCGTCGGACCGACGTGCTCGAACGTCGCCGAGCCGCTGTTCGGCATCCTGCAGAAGAAGGTCGGCGACAGCGGCGATTCCGGTCTGCAGATGCCGGTGTTCACCGACGTCGCGATCAAGGTGGGGCTGGCGAAGATCTCGGAATGGGCGTTCCGCAACGTGCCCAACGAGATGACGATGTACAACTCGCTGTTCTACTGGCTGAAGACCAAGCACCCCGAGCTCAAGACCGTGTACGGCGGGGTGGAAGAGGACTTCGCGCACTCGCGCGCCACCTGGTACGTCGTCATGAAGGACCGTGCGGCGGCGAGCGGTTTCGAGGTTCTCGGCAACACCAAGTGGCTGCTCGCCGACACCAATTTCGCCACCCAGGTGCGCGAGATGAAGAAGGCGAACGCGGACATCATCGCCATCTCGGCGCATCCGTTCTCCGGCTGCGGTGCGCTCAAGGAGATGCAGCGCCAGGGCGTGAAGCCGAAGCTGCTCGTAGGCCTCACCAGTTCCTCGAGCCTGGAGACCCTGCAGGGCTGCGCGAAGCAGGCCGAGGGGATCATCATCCCGACCTCGTTCGCGCCCATCAACAAGGAGGCGAACTTCGCCGCCCAGACCACGGCCAAATTCAAGGGCGCAGCGGACCTGCACTCCATGGCGGCCTGGGAGAACGTGTTCATCCTGAAGAGCGTCATGGAGGCCGAGGGCATCTCGGGCAAGGCCGGGGACGTGCAGGCCGACCGGCGCAAGATCCGCGACGGGCTGGCAAAGCTGAACACTACCTCGGGCCTGATCGGGACCAGCAAGCGCGACGCCGAAGGCGAGGCCGACAAGCCCTACGTTTTCGTGCAGGCAAGAAAGGGCGAGTGGAAGGTCCTGCACAACCCGCTCTAGCCTCACGGAGACACGGTCGACGGGCGCGGTGATCCCGCGCCCGTTTCTTTGCCCATGCTCGACTTCCTGCAAACGGTGTCTGATGGCGTGCTGTTCGGCGCCACCTACGCCCTGATCGGCATCGGCTTCACGCTCGTCTTCGGCGTGATGCACAAGATCAACATGGCCTACGCCGCGGCCTCGGTCGGCGGCGCCTACGCGGGTCTGCTGGTCCTCGCGGTGATGTCCGGCGCCCCGCCGTGGCTCGTCTTCCTCGGCGCGTTCGTGGCCGGCGGCCTGCTGGGCTGGATGGTGTACGTGACGTGCTTCCATTTCATCCCGCTCGCCAGCCCGCTGGCGACGCTTATGTCGACCGTGGGCATGCTGCTGCTCATCGACGAGGTCATCGTGCACGTCACCAACGGCATGCCACAAAGCTATCCGGCGATGTTCGACGACGTCATGCTGCGCGCGGGCGAGTTCAGCCTGCGCGGCGATTTGCTACTCGTGTTCGCCGTATCGGTGCTCGCCATGATCGCGCTGCTGCTGCTGCTCTACCGCACCTCGCTCGGCCTCGCCACGCGCGCCGTGTCGCAGCAGCCGGTGGCGGCGCAGCTCTGCGGCATCCGGCTGGTGCGCGTCAATGCCCTCACCTTCGTCGTCACGGGGCTGCTCGGCGGCCTGGCCGGCGCGCTCATCGGCGCGTCGGTAGGCACGCTCTCGCCGCTGC
>JAOUGZ010000424.1 GCA_029865405.1 Betaproteobacteria bacterium | reverse complement strand
CTCACCGCGGGGCAGCAGGAGCAGGGCCACGGCCTGACCGAGCCGCTCCTTTACGCGCCGCTCGTGCCGGTCGCCGCGCCCTTCGTGAAATGGGCGGTGGAAGCGACGCGCGTCGAGGACCTGCCGCGCATCATCCGCCGCGCGGCCAAGGTTGCGCTCACGCCGCCGACCGGCCCGGTGTTCATCTCGCTCCCCGGCGACGTCCTCGAGCAGGAGGCGGCGATGGACCTCGGCGCGCCGACGCGCATCGACGCGCGCACCCGGCCGTCCGACGACGCATTGGCGGAGCTTGCGCGCCGCCTCCTCGCGGCGAAGAACCCGGTGATCGTCGCCGGGCAGGAGCTTTCGGTGCACGACGCCTTCGCCGAGGCGACCGAGCTCGCGGAGCTGCTCGGCGCCGCCGTGTACCAGCAGACGGTGCCCTATGCGGCGCAGTATCCGACGGCGCACCGCGCCTATCTCGGCGCGCTCACGCGCGTGCAGAAGTCGATACGCGCCGCGCTCGAGCCGTTCGACCTGCTCGTGTGCCTGGGCGCGGACCTGCTGCGCACGTCGGTGTACAGCCCGCTCGATCCCCTGCCCGCGGGCCTGCCGGTGATCCACGTCAGCGAGCGCGACTGGGAAATGGGCAAGAACCACTCCACCGAGCTCGCCCTCCACGCCAACGTGAAGGAAACGCTGTGCGCACTGCTGCCGCTGCTGCGCCAGATGCGCGGCGCCGACGCGGCGGCAGCGGCCGAGCGGCGCCTCGCCGCGCTCGCGCCGCGCAACTGGCGCGCGCAGCGCGACAAGGCGCGCGTCGCGGCGCTCGAGGTCGCCGAGGAAAAGCCCGTCGATCCGCGCTACCTGATGCTGCGCTTCGCCGAGGCGCTGCCGAAGGACGCCGTGGTGGTGGAGGAGGCGCTGACCTCGAGCCTCAGCCTGCCCGCGGTGCTCGAGCAGCGGGACGCGAAGAGCTTCTACGGCCTGGCGAGCGGCGGCCTGGGCTTCGCGCTGCCGGGCGCGATCGGCGTCAGCCTGGCGCTGCCCGGCCGGCCCGTGGCGGCGATGATCGGCGACGGTTCGGCGCTCTACGGCATCCAGGCGCTGTGGACCGCGGCGCACCTGAAGCTGCCGATCACCTACGTCATCGCCAACAACCGCGGCTACCGCATCCTCAAGGAGCGGCTCATCTCCATGCGCAAGACCGACCGCTTCGTCGGCATGGACATCCGCGAACCGGCGATCGACTACACGACGCTAGCGGGCTCGATGGGCGTACCGGGGCGGCGCATCGTCGACCCCGCGGACATCGCGCCCGCGCTGCGCGAGGCGCTCGCGAGCGGCGGCCCGCGCCTCATCGAGGTGATGGTCGCCGACGGCTTCGGCACCTGAACTAGCGCCGCAGCACGCACTTCTCGTACAGGGTCGGGAACGCCCCCGCCGGATCGTACTTGCGCTTGAGCGCGGCGTAGGCCTCGCCGCCGTACTGGCGATGGAATTCCTCTTCGGGGAAGTAGCTCTCCGAGTAGAGCGACTTGATGCCGCCGAGCGCGGCGACCTTTTCTTCGATCAGGCGGTTGAAGTGGCCCGGCGCGTAGGCCTTGCGCGTGCGCTTCACGTCCCAGAAGCCGAAATTGACGTACCAGCCCGGCGCCAGGGGATACAGCGTGAAGCGCCCGGCGTGCGGCGCGGGCCCGATCGGGCAGATCCACTGCGGCCACAGGCCGATCTCGCGCGCATAGAACTCGAGGAACTCGGCGGCGCGCGCGAGCGGGATGTCGACGTCCTGGATCACCGACTCCGAGTGCAGGCCGAGCAGGCGCTCGAACTTCTTCGTCAGGCCGACGCGGCTGTTCCAGCGCATCAGCTTCGTGTAGGTGCGCGAGCCCAGGCGAGCGCGGCCGTAGACGAAGCGGCGCACGAGCGGCTGCTGCGCGAGCACGTTCTTCGAGCACCAGAACCAGTCCGTGTCCCAGCGCCACAGGTAGTCGTGCACCGTGAGCCAGTCCTCGCGCTTCTCCGCGATCGAGCGGTAGTAGATGTGCTCGAAGGTGTAGTCGCTCGTCCGCGGCGCGGCGGCGGCGAAGCGCCCGAGCGTGAGGAACAACTTCTGCGGCGTGAACACGGTGCCGTCGATGAAGTCGGCGTCGCGCGCGCGCAGGCGCTCGCCGAGCGCCTCGAAGAAGCGCGCCGGGTCGGTGAACGGCTCGTGCGTCAGGTGCACGTAGGGCTGCACCGGCACGGCCTTCGCCTTCACGCGCAGCGCGTAGCCGAGCGTGCCGTAGGAATTGGGAAAGCCATGGTAGAGGTCGGCGTGCTCGTTCTCGGGCGTGGCGACGACGATGCGGCCGTCGCCGAGCAGCACCTCGATCTCCTGCACCGTGTCGTGCACCAGCCCATGGCAGTGCGACGAAGACTCGATGCCCACGCCGGCGACCGCGCCCCCCAGCGTGATGGTCTTGAGCTGCGGCACCACCGCCGGCATGACGCCGTGCGCGAGGCAGCCGCGCACCAGGTCCTCGTAGGACGTCATGCCTTCGGCGTCCACCCAGCCCTCGCCCGCGTTCACCTCGAGCACGTCGCGGAACCCGCGCACGTCCAGGCGCCGGCGCGCGCCGCCGGCGCGCTCGCGGAACAGGTTCGAGGTGTCCTTCGCCAGCCCGACCGGGCCGGCGCCGCCGCTAAGCTGCGCGCTGAGGGCTTGCGTCTTCGCGGTATGCAGGCGGCTCGTAGAGGAATCCCCGGCTCATGGGATAGTTCTTGCGGGTGATGTTGCCCTTGGAGAACACGATCTGAAAAAGGTGCGTGTAGCCGGTGGGCGAGCGGAACATCTCGGCGCAGCCGTACAGGTACACGCGCCACACGCGCCTGAAGCGCTCGTCAAACTTCTTCGGGTCGAGCGCCTGGATCTTCGGCCAGTGGCGGTCGAAGCGCTCGCCCCAGGCATCGAGCGTATGCGCGTAGTGCCGGCGCAGGTTCTCGATGTCCACCACCTCGAGCCCCGCGCGCTCCATGGCGGCGATGGTGTGCGCGAGGCTCGGGATCCAGCCGCCCGGGAATACGTGCTTGCGGATGAAGAACTCGGTCTGGAAGTGCCCGACGTGGCCGATGAAGTGCAGCATGCCGAGGCCGCCGGGCTTGAGGAACGCAGCGTGCGCGCGCACCACCTCGTCCAGCGAGTCGCGCCCGGCGTGCTCGAGGGTGCCGATCGACACCACCTTGTCGTACTGGCGGCGCGCGTCTCGGAAGTCGGTGTCGATCACGTCCAGCGCGCCGCCCAGGCCGCGGCGCGCGATTTCCGCGCGCACCCTCTCCACCTGCGAGGTGGTGTTGTTGATGCCCGTGACCTTGACGCCGAACTTGTCGTGCGCGTGGAACATGAAGCCGCCGAAGCCGCTGCCGATGTCGACCACCGTCTCGCCCGGCGCGAGGCGCACCTTCCTCGCCACGTGCTCGATCTTGTTCTGCTGCGCCTCTTCGAGGGACCTCGTCCCCTCCTTCCAGTAGGCGCAG
>JAOUGZ010000423.1 GCA_029865405.1 Betaproteobacteria bacterium | reverse complement strand
TCGAGGAGCGGCGCCGGGATGTTGAGCGTGTTCGCCGTAGCGACGAACATCACCTCCGACAGATCGTACTCGACCTCGATGTAGTGGTCGGTGAAGGTGTGGTTCTGCTCCGGGTCGAGCACCTCGAGCAGCGCCGAGGAGGGGTCGCCGCGCCAGTCCTGGCCGAGCTTGTCGACCTCATCGAGCAGGAAGAGCGGGTTCTTCACGCCCACCTTGGTCATGTTCTGCAGGATCTTGCCGGGCATCGAGCCGATATAGGTGCGCCGGTGGCCGCGGATCTCGGCCTCGTCGCGCACGCCGCCCAGCGACATGCGGATGAACTTGCGGTTGGTGGCGCGGGCGATCGACTGCCCGAGCGAGGTCTTGCCCACGCCCGGAGCGCCCACCAGGCACAGGATCGGCGCCTTCATCTTGTCGACGCGCGTCTGCACCGCGAGGTACTCGACGATGCGCTCCTTCACCTTCTCCAGTCCGTAGTGGTCCTTGTCGAGGACCTCCTGCGCGGTCTTGATGTCGCGCGAGATCTTGGAGCGTTTCTTCCAGGGCAGGTTGACCAGGGTCTCGATGTAGTTGCGCACCACGGTGGCCTCGGCCGACATCGGCGACATGAGCTTGAGCTTCTTCAGCTCGCTCTCCGCCTTGCGCCGCGCGTCCTTGTGCATGTGCGCGCGCTTGATGCGCTTTTCCATCTCCTCGAGATCGGCGCCCTCCTCGCCCTCGCCGAGCTCCTTCTGGATCGCCTTCACCTGCTCGTTCAGGTAGTACTCGCGCTGGCTCTTCTCCATCTGGCGCTTGACGCGGCCGCGGATGCGCTTTTCCACCTGCAGGATGTCGATTTCGGTCTCGAGCTGGCTCAGCAGGTGCTCGAGCCGGCTCTTCACGTCGAACATCTCCAGCACCTGCTGCTTCTGCTCGAGCTTGAGCGGCAGGTGCGCCGCCACCGTGTCGGCGAGGCGCCCGGCCTCGTCGATGCCCGAGAGCGAGGTCAGGATCTCCGGCGGGATCTTCTTGTTCAGCTTCACGTACTGGTCGAAGGCCGAGAGCAGCGCCCGGCGCATGGCCTCGATCTCGGCCGGCGCGGCGCCTTCGATCGCGATCGGTTCGGCTTCCGCCACCCAGTGCGACTTGAGGTCGGTGACCGAGCGGATGCGCGCGCGGCTCGCGCCCTCCACCAGCACCTTCACCGTGCCGTCGGGGAGCTTGAGCATTTGCAGGATGCCCGAGACGCAGCCGATCTCGTACATGTCCTCGGGGCCCGGCTCGTCCTTGGCCGCCGACTTCTGCGCGACGAGCAGGATCGACTTGCCCGCCTCCATCGCGGTCTCCATCGCCTTGATGGACTTGGGCCGGCCGACGAACAGCGGGATCACCATGTGCGGGAACACCACCACGTCGCGCAGCGGCAGGAGCGGGTACTGAGTCAGTGCAGGTGGGGTTTCACTCATCTGGGGCATGTGCGGGTTCCCGCAGCGAAATCAATGGGCCGAGGGTACACGCAACGTGCGTGCCCCGCAACGCGAAAAGGGCAACGAAATGCGGCGCTTAGGCCGAAGAGCCGGCAACTTTCTGCTGATCGGAGTAGATCAGCAGCGGCTTGCCGTCGGCGGCGATCATCTGCTCGTCGACCACCACCTTGCTGACATTTTCCAGTGTCGGAAGTTCGTACATGGTGTCGAGCAGCACGTTCTCGAGGATCGAGCGCAGGCCGCGCGCCCCGGTCTTGCGGGCGAGCGCGCGGCGCGCCACGGCGCCGAGCGCCGGCGTGCGCAACTCGAGCTCCACGCCCTCCATCAGGAACAGGCGCTGGTACTGCTTGACGAGCGCGTTCTTCGGCTCGGTGAGGATCTGGATCAGCGCGTGCTCGTCGAGCTCCTCGAGCGCCGCCACCACCGGCAGCCGGCCCACGAACTCGGGGATCAGCCCGTACTTGATCAGGTCTTCGGGCTCGACCGCCTTGAGCAGGTCGAAGATGGCCTTGGAGTTGCCGGGCGAGCGCACCTCCGCGCCGAAGCCGATGCCGGTCTTCTCGGTGCGGTTGCGCACGATCTTTTCCAGTCCGTCGAACGCCCCGCCGCAGACGAACAGGATGTTGGTGGTGTCGACCTGGACGAAGTCCTGGTTGGGGTGCTTGCGCCCGCCCTGCGGCGGCACCGAGGCGATGGTGCCCTCGATGAGCTTCAACAGCGCCTGCTGCACGCCCTCGCCGGAGACGTCGCGGGTGATCGAGGGGTTGTCGGACTTCCGCGAGATCTTGTCGATCTCGTCGATGTAGACGATGCCGCGCTTGGCCTTGTCGACGTCGTAGTCGCAGTTCTGCAGCAGCTTCTGGATGATGTTCTCGACGTCCTCGCCGACGTAGCCGGCTTCGGTCAGCGTCGTCGCGTCGGCGATGACGAAGGGCACGTTGAGCAGCCGGGCGAGGGTCTGCGCGAGCAGCGTCTTGCCCGAGCCGGTGGGCCCGATGAGCAGGATGTTCGACTTGGCGAGCTCGACCTCGTCGTTCTTCGAGAGGTGCTTGAGGCGCTTGTAGTGGTTGTAGACCGCGACCGAGAGGATCTTCTTCGCCTGGTCCTGGCCGATCACGTACTGGTCGAGGATGTTGCGGATCTCGTGCGGCGTCGGCAGGTCGGACTTCGCGCCCCTGCCGCCCTTGTCGGAGGCGGTTTCCTCGCGAATGATGTCGTTGCACAGCTCGATGCACTCGTCGCAGATGAACACCGACGGCCCGGCGATGAGCTTCCTCACCTCGTGCTGGCTCTTGCCGCAGAACGAGCAGTACAGCAGCTTGTCGCCGGAGGCGGGCTTGTCCGACATCTACGCGGGTTCCCGGGTGGTGAGCACCTTGTCCACGATCCCGTACTTTACCGCGTCTTCGGCCCCCAGGAAAAAGTCGCGCTCCGTGTCCCGCGCGATGGTCTCCACGGTCTTGCCGGTGTGCCTGGCGAGGATCTCGTTCAGGCGCTGGCGCAGGTAGAGGATCTCCTTGGCGTGGATCTCGATGTCGGTCGCCTGCCCCTGGAAGCCGCCCATCGGCTGGTGGATCATGACGCGCGAATTGGGCAGGATGAAGCGCTTGTCCTTGTCCCCGGCGGCGAGGAGCAGCGAGCCCATGCTTGCGGCCTGCCCCACGCACAGCGTGCTGACGTCGGGCTTGATGAACTGCATGGTGTCGTAGACGGCGAGCCCCGCCGACACCGAGCCGCCCGGCGAGTTGATGTAGAAGAAGATGTCCTTGTCCGGGTTCTCGGACTCGAGGAACAGCAGCTGCGCCACGATCAGGTTGGCGGTCGACTCGGTCACCACGCCGACCAGGAACACCACGCGCTCCTTGAGCAGCCGCGAGTAGATGTCGTAGGCGCGCTCGCCGCGCCCAGACTGCTCGATGACCATCGGGATCAGCCCGAGGTCGTTCGTGTCCGGCATGCGATTGTGCCAGTTCATGGGTTCGAGGCCATCAGCTCGTCGAACGGCAGCGCCTTGTCCACCACCTTGGCCTTCTGC
>JAOUGZ010000138.1 GCA_029865405.1 Betaproteobacteria bacterium | reverse complement strand
GGGTGGTGTTGCTCTTCGTGCCGCGCGGCGAGGTCGGCGAGGCCTGCATCTTGGTCAGGCCGTAGATCTGGTTGTCGTGCAGGAACACCGTCATGTTCATGTTGTAGCGGATGGCGTGGATCCAGTGCGCCGCGCCGATGCTGCAGCAGTCGCCGTCGCCGGTGTTCACGAACACCTTGAGGTCGGGCCGCGCCAGGCGCACGCCCTCGGCCACCGGCAGCGCGCGGCCGTGGATGCCGTGGAAGCCGTAGGTGCGCATGTAGTGCGGGAAGCGGCTCGAGCAGCCGATGCCGGAGACGAATACGGTCTTCTCCGGGCGCAGCCCTTCGTCGCGGCACAGCCGCTGCACGGCGGCGAGGATCGCGTTGTCGCCGCAGCCGGTGCACCAGCGCGGCACGCCGCTCTGGAAGTCCTCGAGCTCGTGGCGCTGCTCGCACAGCTGCAGCAGGCATTCGGTGGCGATCATCGTCATCGGGTGGATTCCTTCTTGAGCGGCTTGAGCTTGTCGAGCAGCACGCGGCGGATGATGCCGGGCTTGATCGGCTGGCCTTTCACTTCGCTCCAGCAGTCGACGTCGACGAGCGTGCGCGCGCGCAGCAACAGCGCGAGTGCCGCGTAGCGGCGATTGTCCTCGTCGATGATCGCGTCCTCGGGCCGGTCGCTCCAGTTGCCCTCGATCGTCATCACCTGGCCGAAGCGCTGCATGATCTGCTTCAGCCCGCCCGGCAGCGGCTGCAGGAAGCGCAGGTGCATCGAGGACACCTTGCGGCCTTCCTCGCGCAGCGTGGCCACCGCTTCCTCGATCGCGCCCTGGGTGCTGCCCCAGCCGATGACCAGCAGGTCGCCCGAATCGCCGCCGAACACGGGCGGCGTCTTGAGGGTCTTCTGCAGCGCGGCGAGCTTCAGGCTCCTGAAGTGGATGCTCTCCTCGTTGATCTCGGGATCGTAGGCGACGTGGCTCGCGCGGTCGTGCGCGAGTCCGGTGAGCGTGTGCATGCCGTTCGGCTGCCCGGGGATGAAGCGCCGCGCGAGGCCCGTGGCCTCGTTCCAGTCGTAGGGTTTCATGCCCTCGGGGATCGCGCTCTGGTCCACGGGGGGCGCCACCCAGGACTCGCTGAACTCGGGGCGCGCGAACGGCTGCTGCGAGGTCGCGAGGCTCGCGTCCGAGAGCACCACCACCACCATGTTGAAGGTCTCGGCGATGCGCCGCGCGGTGATGATCGAGTAGAAGCAGTCCTCGATGGTGCTCGGCGCCATCACCACCTTGGGCGCGTCGCCGTGGCTGCCGAAGATCGAGGTGAGCAGGTCGCCCTGCTCGACCTTGGTGGGCTGGCCGGTGCTCGGGCCCCCGCGCTGCACGTTCACCACCACCAGCGGGATCTCGCCCATCACGGCGAGGCCGATCGCCTCCTGCTTGAGCGAGTAGCCCGGCCCGGAAGTGATGGTCACCGTGCACTTGCCGGCGTAGGACGCGCCGATGGCGAAGGCGCAGGCCGCGATCTCGTCCTCGGCCTGGTGCACGATGCCGCCGACCTTCTCGAACACGTCGGAGAGATAGTGCGAGGCCGAGGTGGCAGGCGTGATCGGATACATGGCGCAGATTTCCATCCCCGAGGCGAGCACGCCGAGGGCGATGGCGGTGTTGCCGTTCATCACGACTTGCGGTTCCGTGGCGGGCTCGGCGGGAATGCGGTACTTGAAATCGAGGTTCGCCTCGGCCCACGCCGCGCCCGCCTCGAGCAGCTTCACGTTCTGCGCCACCACCGCGGCGTCCTTCTTGCCGAAGGCGAGCGCGATCTGCTCGCGCCCGAGCTGCAGGTCGAGGCTGTAGAGGCTGCACAGCATGCCGAGCGCGAACATGTTCTTGCCGCGGCGCGGGTCGGCGACCAGTGCGCGGCAGGCCTGCTCCATCGGGATCTCCAGCACGCGGTAGCCGGCCTCGACCAGGCGCGCATGCGTCTCGGCGTAGGCGGCGGCAATCGCGGCATCGCCATGGCTGCGCCACATGTTCTCCAGCAGGATGGTGCAGCCGGGCTTGAGCTCGCCGGCGCGCACGCGCCCGAGCAGCACCTGCTCATTGAAGGCGACCACCAGGTCGGTCTCGTCGCCGCCGTTGGTGACCCGCTGCGCGCCGATGCGGATGCGATTGCCGCTCGCGCCGGCGATCGAGCGCGCCGGCGGGCGGATCTCGGCGGGAATGATCTCCACGGTCCAGATGCCGTTGCCCATGCGCGCGGCGATCGCGCCGAGCGACTGGCCGCAGCGCTGCGCGCCCTCGCCCGAGTCGCTGAGGATCTCTACGATGTGCTCCTTGAGAGTGGTGACGGTCTTTTGCGCGATTTGCATGGGGCTCCTAGGCGGCGGCACGCAGCCTCACGAAGTTGCGCTCGCCGAGGTCGATGCCGAAGAGCGTTTGCCCGGCGGCGGGCCGCGCCGGATCGCGCAGGCCGAGATAGGCCTTGATGCTGCGCGCGGCCTTGCGGCCCGCGCCCATCGCCTCGATCACCGTCGCGGCGCCGGTGACGATGTCGCCCCCGGCGAACACGCCGGGCATCGATGTGGCGAGGCTCTCGTCGGTCGCGATGTAGCCGCGCTTGTCGAGCTTGAGGCGCGAGGTCTGGCCGATGATCGGGTTGGCGTTGGTGCCGATCGCGTACACCACCTGGTCGGCGTCGAAGTCGAACTCGCTGCCCGCCACCGGTACCGGCCGGCGCCGGCCGGAGGCGTCGGGCTCGCCGAGCGCCATGCGCATGCAGCGCATGCCGCGCACGCCGCCCTTGCCGTCGTCGAGGATCGCGACCGGTGCGGTGAGCCAGTGGAACTCGATGCCTTCCTCTTCGGCGTGGTGCACTTCCTCGGCGCGCGCCGGGCACTCGGCGCGCGAGCGCCGGTACACGCAATAGACCTTCTCCGCGCCCAAACGCAGGCATACGCGCATCGCGTCCATCGCGGTATTGCCCGCGCCGATCACGGCCACGCGCCGGCCGAGCGGGATCGGCGTGTCGAACGCGGCGTCGCGCGCGCGCATCAGGTTGCAGCGCGTGAGTAGTTCGTTCGCCGAGAGCACGCCGTTGAGCGAATCGCCCGGCACGCCGAGCATCGTCGGATAGCCCGCGCCGGTGCCGATGAACACGGTGTGGAAGCCGAGCTCGTCGACCATCTGCTCGATGGTGAACAGGCGCCCGACCAGCGTGTTGCACTCGAAGCGCACGCCGATCTTGCGCAGATTCTCGATCTCGGCGTCGACCACCTCGTTGGGCAGGCGGAAGTCCGGGATGCCGTACTTCAGCACGCCGCCGGGCTGGTGGAACGCCTCGAACACCGTGACCTCGCAGCCGGCCTTGGCCATGTCCGCCGCGCAGGCCATGCCCGCCGGGCCCGAGCCGACGATGCCGATGCGAAAGTCGTTGGCCTCGATCTGCGGCACGTTGACCCAGCCCTCGCGGATCGCGGCGTCGCCGACGAAGCGCTCGAGGCGCCCGATGGCGACCGGCTCGAGCGACTCGCCGACCGTGCACACCTCCTCGCACTGGGTTTCCTGCGGGCAGACGCGCCCGCACACGGCGGCGAGCAGGTTGGTCTCGGCGATGACGTCGTAGGCGCCGCGGAAGTTCTTCTCGCCGATCTTGCGGATGAAGCCCGGAATGTCGATGCCGACCGGGCAGCCTGCGACGCAGGGCTCGTCGGGGCACAGGAGGCAGCGCTCGGCTTCGCGCAGCGCCTCGGTGACATCGTAGCCGCAGGCGACTTCGTCGAAGTTCTTCGCGCGCGCCTGCGGCGCCTGCTCGCGCATCGGCGTGCGCTCCTGCGGGATGGTGCGGATGGTCTTCTTCTTCGCCATGCGCGCTATCCGCCCTTCACGTCGTCGAAGGGGTCGGGCAGCTCGAGCAGCTCGACCGCGGGCGCGGCCGGGTCCGCCAGGTCCTTCATGCGGCAGTGGGCCGACCAGCGCTCGGCCGCGGCGCGCTCGACCTGCGTATAGCGCCGCAGCCGCGTCATCAGGTCATCGAAGTCCACCAGGTGGCCGTCGAAGTCCGGGCCGTCGACGCAGGCGAACTTCACCTGGTCGCCGATCTTCACGCGGCAGCCGCCGCACATGCCGGTGCCGTCGACCATGATCGGGTTGAGGCTCACCAGGGTCTTGATCTTGTGCGGCCGCGTGGCCTCGGCGCAGCCCTTCATCATCACCGGCGGGCCGATGGCCACCACCTCGTCGATGTCGGCGTGCTTGTCGATCGCGCGCCGGATGCCCTCGGTGACCAGGCCCTTCAGTCCCGCCGAGCCGTCGTCGGTGCACAGGATCAGCTCGTCGCAGCAGGCGCGGAACTTGTCCTCCCAGAAAACGAGGCTCTTGGTCCTGAAGCCGAGCACGCCGATCACGTAGGCGCCGGCCTCCTTGAAGCCGCGCGCCTGCGGGAAGATCGGCGCCACGCCGAGCCCGCCGCCCACGCAGACGACCTTCTTCGCGCCGCTGATGGGGCTCGGAATGCCCATCGGGCCGACCATGGCGTGCAGCGTCGTCCCCTTGCGGCAGGCTTGCTGCATTTCGCGCGTGGTCTTGCCGACCGCCTGGACCACCAGGGTAATGGTGCCCCTGGAACGGTCGAAGTCGGCGATGGTGAGGGGGATGCGCTCGCCGTGCTCGTGCGCCATCACGATCACGAACTGGCCCGGCTTGGCGGCCTTCGCCATCAGCGGATGGCGCACCTCCAGCAGGTAGGTCACGTCGGAAAAATCCTGCCGCGTGACGATCTCGAACCGTGACAGCTCGCCGGGATCCATGTCTTGATTTGCCCCAGCCCGCACCGTAATGCGGGGCCCCGCCGGCGCGTTTGATCTAGAGCAAATGTGCCGGGAAAAGGGCTTCCGGCGCGGGCGCGCCGCTCGCCGCGGCGAGCCCGTGCACGCCCACGCCCAGGAGGCGCACCGGCCTTTTCCCCGCCTGGGTCCGCTCGAGCAGGATGCGCGCGCGCTCGGCGACGCGCGCCGCATCGTTGGTCGCCGGCGCCTCGGTGTGGCTGCGCGTCACCGTCGTGAAATCGGCGTAGCGCACCTTGATGGTCACGGTGCGCGCCGCGAGGCCCTTCCTCTCCAGCGAGGACGCCGTGCGCCTCGCCAGGCGCTCGATCTCCGCGCGCATCTCGCGCAATTCGGTGAGGTCCTCGGGGTAGGTATCCTCGCAGGAAATCGACTTCCACGGCCGGTTCGGCGTCACCGGCCGCGGATCGTCGCCGCGCGACAGGCGCTGCAGCCACTCGGCGTGGCTGCCCACGGTCTTGCGCAGCAACGCTTCGTCGGCGGCCCTCACGTCGACCAGCTTCGCGATGCCGATGGCGCGCAGCCTCTTCGCCGTCACCGGGCCCACGCCCCAGAGCGCCTCCACCGGCAGCTGCTGCAGGAAAGCCTCCACCCGCTCGGGCGCGATCACGGTCAGGCCGTTCGGCTTGTTCCAGCCCGAGGCGATCTTCGCCAGGAACTTGTTCGGCGCGACCCCGGCGGAGGCGGTGAGCGCCGTCTCCAGGAAAATGCGCGACTTGAGGTGTTTGGCCACTTCCATGGCAAGAGGCCGGCCGAGCGCATTCTCGGTGACGTCGAGATACGCCTCGTCGAGCGACAGCGGTTCCACCAGCGGCGTCACCGAGCGCAGGATCGCCATCACCTGCTGCGACACCGCCTTGTACTTGGAGAAATCCGGCCGCACGATCACCAGCTCGGGGCAGGCGCGCACGGCGCGCGCCATCGGCATGGCCGAATGGATGCCGAATTTCCTCGCTTCGTAGCTGCAGGCCGCGACCACGCCGCGCCCCTGCGGCGAGCCGCCGACCGCGACCGGCTTGCCCTTCAGCGTCGGGTCGTCGCGCTGTTCGACGGAGGCGTAAAACGCGTCCATGTCGAGGTGGATGATCTTGCGTGTCGCGGGCACGCGGAATAGTGTACGCAGCGCGCGCGTTGGCGGCCAAGGCGCGCTTACCTGGAGGGAGAAACCATGAGACCTGAACTGACGCTGCTGGCGTGGTCGGTGGTGCTGGCGATCGTGCACATGCTCGCCACGGTGCAGGCGCTGGTGATGCAAAAGGGCCTGATGACGGCGTTCGGCAACCGCGAGAACCTGCCGGAGCTCGCCGGCTGGGGCGGGCGCGCGGCCCGCGCCAACGTCAACATGGCCCAGAACCTCGTCCTGTTCGCGGCGGTGGTGCTTGCCGCCGTGGCGGCGGGCGCGACCAATGCCATGACGCTGCTCGGCGCGCAGATCTTCTTCTGGGCGCGCGTCGCCTACGCGGTGTGCTACCTGGGCGGGATCCCGTACCTGCGCACGGTGTCGTGGCTGGTGTCGATCGTCGGCATCGCGCTGATCCTCATCCAGCTGTTCTAGCGCATTCGCGCGCGACGCCCTGGCGGATGATCTCCGCCAGGCGCCGCGTGCCCGGCCCGGCCGCCTCGCGGTCGGCGAACACGAGATAGATCGTGCCCGCCTTCTGCGCGCCTTCGCGCAGGGGCAGGGGCTGCAACGCACCGCGCTCGAGCTCGTCGCGCACGCTGTCCTCGGCAACCCAGGCGTAACCCATCCCCGTCGCCACGGCCTGGATCGCGGTGGCCTTGTTCGACACCGTCAGGCGCAGCTCGTTGAGCCAGCCCGCGGAGCGCACGCGCTGCTCGCCCGAATCGCGGATCACGATGTGCCGGTGCCGGCGCAGGTCCTCCAGCGTCAGCTCGCGTCCCAGCCGGTGCAGCGGGTGCGACGGTGCGGCCATGCACACGGTGCGCACCGGCATCAGGATGTCGCCGGCAAAGCCCTGCGGCACGCTGGTGCAAAGGGCGAACTCGACGCGCCTTGCGGCGAGCGCCTCCTCGGTGCCGCCGAGGACCGTCTCGTACAGCTCGAGGTGGGTGTCGGGATGCTCGGCGCAGAACTCGCCGAAGCACTGCAGCAGCAGCCAGGT
>JAOUGZ010000175.1 GCA_029865405.1 Betaproteobacteria bacterium | reverse complement strand
GCCGAGCGCTTCGCGGCGTTTCTCGCCAGGCCGGAAGCGCGCACCCCCGCGCAGGCCGCCGCCGTCGGCTATTCCGACGCGCTGATCGCCGAGCTGAAAGCCGCCGACACGATCGTGCTCGGGCTGCCGATGTACAACTTCGGCCTGCCCTCGCAGCTGAAGGCCTACTTCGACCACGTGGCGCGCGCCGGCGTCACGTTCAAGTACACCGAGCAGGGTGCCGTCGGTCTGCTGACCGGCAAGCGGGCCTACGTCTTCGCGGCGCGGGGCGGGCGCTACCAGGACACGCCGCGCGACACCCAGACCGCCTACGTGCGCGACTTCCTCGCCTTCCTCGGCATCACGCAGGTCGGGTTCGTATACGCCGAGGGCCTGGCGATGGGGGAGGCCGCGAAGACGCAATCGCTCGCGGCGGCGCGCGATGTCTTGCGCGGCCTGGTGCTACCCGAAAGAATTGCGGCCTAGGAAAGGACAGCCATGACCTCCCGCACCCTGCAGAAAGTGATCCCGTCCATCCCGGCCTCGGACGGGGCGGGCGTAAAGCTGCGCCGCTCGCTCGGCGCGAGCCAGCTCGCGCGTCACGACCCGTTCCTGATGCTCGACGAGTTCTACTCCGACGACCCGAACGACTACCTCGCGGGCTTTCCGTCCCACCCGCACCGCGGCTTCGAGACCGTGACCTACATGCTCGACGGCCACATGCAGCACAAGGACTCGGGCGGCAACACCGGCGACCTCGGGCCGGGCGACGTGCAATGGATGACCGCCGCGCGCGGCCTCATCCATTCGGAGATGCCGCAGCAGACGGAAGGGCGCATGCGCGGCTTCCAGCTCTGGCTGAATCTGCCGGCGAAGGAGAAGATGCGCCCGCCGGCCTACAGCGACATCCCGGCCGCGCAGATCCCGGTGGTGCCCGTAGAGCGGGGCTCGGTGAAGGTCATCGCCGGGCGGTTCGGAGATACGAACGGCGCAATGCGTGGCGGCACCACGGATGCGCACTACTGGGACGTGCACCTCGAGCCGGGCGCGTCATTCGAAGCGGCGCTGCCCGCTGACCACAACGCCTTTCTCTACGCCTACGAAGGCGAGGTGCGGGTCGGCAATGAGGCGCTGCCGCACCGCGCCGCGGGACTTCTGTCGGCCGGCGACAAGGTGGCGCTGGTGGCGGGAGACAAGGGCGCGCGCGTGCTGGTGCTCGCCGGCAAGCCGATCGGCGAGCCGGTCGTGCAGTACGGTCCGTTCGTGATGAACACGCGCGAAGAGATCGAGCAGGCGATCGCCGACTACCAGGCGGGCGCGCTGTCCCGGGAGCAGGTGCGGCGCATCAGGGTGGCCTAGCCAGCCTGAAACGCCCCGTCGCTTGCCGCGCCGACCGCGTCAGTCGGCGCCGACCTCGCGCAGGAAGCGCGCGCGCTCCCCGGGATGGGCGAGGCTCTCGGCGAGCAGGAGGAGGAACTGGCGGCGGCTGCCCGCCTGCGCGGCGGCCCGGTGCGCGACCACTTTGGCGATCGGTCCGAGGTAGGTGGCGAGGCGCCGCGTGGCCAGCTCGATTGCCTCCGGCGTCAGCGGCGCGCCGGCGGTGGCCGCCGTCGCGGCGCCGTGCGCCGCGGGTGCGGCCCGCGCCTTGACGGGTTGCGGCCGGCCCTCGAGCAGCGCCGCGCGCTCGGCCGGGTCGGACAGGTTCTCGGCGAGCAGGGCGTACAGCGCCTCGACATCGGTGGTCTGCAGGGCGGCGCGCCTGACCAGGACCTTGCCGACCGGCCCGACGATGCGCGCCATCTGCTGCTCGATCTGCTTGAGGGTCGCAGCGTCCCATCCGGGCGGCGGCACCGTCTTCGAGGGCGCCGCCGCGCCCGGGCCCGACGCGGCGGCCGCGACGCCCAGCGACGGGTGCGAAGGGCGCGACGGCTGCGAAGGGTGCGGCGGCTGCGAAGGCTCCGCCTTGCTCGCCGCGCGCTCCGGCTCGCTGAGGATCGTCTCCTCGGACAAGGTGGGATTGGCGGGTCCCGCATGCGCCTCCAGCAGCGCGCTGCGGAACGCGGCCGCGTCCTGGAAGCGCTCTTCGGCCTTCTTGGCGAGCGCCATCATGACCACCGCGTCGAACTGCGGGCCGCAGCGCGCCGGTTGCGCCGCCGAAGGCAGCGGCGGCTCCTCATGGCAGATCCGGTAGGCGATCGATTCCGCCGAGCCGGTGAACGGGCGTTCGCCCGTCAGCAGCTGGTACATGACCACGCCGGCGGCGAAGATGTCGGCGCGCCAGTCCGCCGCGGCGCCGCTGTATTGCTCGGGCGACATGTAGCCCGGCGTGCCCATGATCGCGCCGACCTGCGTCAGATTGGAGGAATCGATGCGCGCAATGCCGAAATCCGCGACCTTGAGCGTGCCGTTGCGCATGACGATGATGTTGGCCGGCTTGACGTCGCGGTGCCACACGCCCTGCTCGTGCGCGTGCTGCAGGGCGTTGAGCAGCTGCACCATGACGCTCACCATGTCGCGGGAATCGAAGCGCGTGCCGCGCACGAAGTAGTCGCGCAGGCTGTTGCCTTCCACGTACTCCATGGCGAGGAACACGACGTCGTCGTCCTCGCCCCACTCGTAGACGCCGACGATGCCGGGATGCGACAGGCGGCCCGCCGCCTGTGCTTCATTGCGAAAGCGCGCCAGCAGCGAGGCGCCCTGCTCGTCGTCGAGCAATTCCTTGCGGATGGTCTTCAGCGCGACGATGCGATGGATATGGGGATCGTAGCCCTTGTAGACGATCCCCATCGCCCCCTTGCCCAGGACCTCCGAGATGGAGTACTTGCCGAGGTGGGTCGGGATCTCCGCTTTCGTGCGCTTCGCCATGCGGATCGCGCCGCCTCAGCCCTCGAGCATCTTCATCGCCTGCACCAGGCTCTTCTTCATGCGGTTGAACGACTGCGTGAGCACGCCGATCTCGTCCCGGCTGCCGGCGGGGAAGTCCGGCGCGTCCAGGTTCTCGCCTTGGCTCACCTGGTCGGCGAACCTGGACAGGCGCGTCACCGGTCGGATGACCATCAGCCACAGCATCAGGTTCAGCGCGACGAAGATGAAGCCGAACACCGCCGTGAGCGAGATCATGAAGGTGCGGAACGCCGCGTTGGCGCGCGCGATCGGCACCTGGGTCGGCACCGAAACGATCTGCGCCCCGATCACCTCGTTAAGCTTCCAGCCGAAGCCGTTGGCGGGCCCGTATTTCTCCACCAGCGTCTTCGGCGCGGCGTCGACCGTGGAGTGGCAGTACAGGCAGGGCTCGAGCTTGATCTGGATCGGGCGCGCGATGTACAGCGACTTGCCGTTCGGCGTGTCGCGCTCGCCGATCGCCTCCGGCTTGTCGGGCGTATTGCGGAACTGGTGGACGATGTCGGCCTCCCAGTCGTTGGCGCGGTTGCGCGGATTGGTGGGGTTGAGCGTCGCCTCCTTGTACGCGTAGTCCGGGAACGCCTTGCGCACGCCGTTCAGCACCTCGGTCGCCGAGTAGGCGGGCACCGACTGCGGCAGGAAGTTGTACTTCATCTGCGTTTGCAGCAGCGGGCCGACCTGGGTCGAGGTGTAGGCGCGCGTCGCGAGCGCGGTCTCCATCACCAAGCGCGCGTTGAGCACGATCTCGTCGCGCGCATTGTTCTGCAGGAGCTGGTTCGAGACGTAGGCCGCCGTGGCGAACCCGATCGCGAAAACCAGGAGGAACACCAGGTTGAACTTGACGACCAGCTTCATGGCGGGTGCTCCTCGGGTCAGGTTGCCGCTAGGGACGTTTTTCCGGCGGCCGCGGCGGCGCGTCGGGCACTTTCGGTTCGTACTTCTCCGGGAACAGGACCGGATCCCACTCCGGGTGGAAGCGCAGGTTGGCGACCAGCGCGGCACGGAACTGCTCGTCGTCGATGCGCGAGCGGAAGCGCGCCAGCATCGGCCCGCGGAATTCGGGCGGCGCCTTCAGCCAGGTCTCGACCTCGGCGTAGCTCACGGTGTCGAGCGCGCGCGGCTGCGCCGCGCGGTCCTTGAAGCGGGCGAGGCGCGACGGCAGCGGATCGAGGAACAGCTTGGGCAGGGCGGCGACGAACGCCGGGCTGAGGCGCGAGCCGACGCTGCCGCGCTGCAAATTCGCGCCGGTGAAGAATTGGCCCGTGCCAAGCTGCAAAGGCGCGGCAGCGGCGCCGCGCGCGCGCGCGGCGCCAAGGCGCAGCGAGCCGCCCTCCACGAACACGGACTCCTCCGCCCCGCCCACCAGGAGCACGGCGCTGCCCTGCTCGGGCTGGATCGCGAACAGGGGCGACACGAAGCGCAGCCGCGCGGCCGGCGCGACGCGCGCCACCTTCATCACGCCCTGCGGGACGTAGAAATCGCCCTGTGCAGCCTTCGAGCGCGCCAGGCTGCGCGCCAGCGCGCGCGTCTTCGGGCCCAGCGTAACGGCGGCGCCGTCGGTGAACTCGATCTCGGCCAGCGCCTTGTCGCCGACCTCGAGGATGTCGCCGGCCTGCAGGCGCACGCCCTCGGCGAGCGCGTAGCGCGTCACGCCGCGTACCAGCGTCGCGGCGCCTTCCAGGAGCGTGAGGGTGGCGGCGGCTTCCACCGCCGAAACCGCCAGCGGGCAGGCCAGCAGGGCCCATGCCCAATGCCGCGAGAGCACCTGACGCAATCGCTTCCCCCCGTTCAAAACCCGCGGCGCGGCCAATGCTGCAAGCCCCGGCGGCACCGGCGCGTCGGGCGAGGCGATACTAGGCGTCGCGGGGAAAAGCTGTCAATCGCGCTAGCCGCCCGGCGTCTCCGCCGTGAGCCCGGCTTCGAGCGGCATCGGCGCCGACGGCGCCGGCCGTCGCTCGCGGCGCGCTTCACCGTGGCGGCGGCCGCGGGGCTGGTGGCGGGCGAGAGCCTGGTGGGCGTCGCCGCGTCGTTCGCCGGGATGGCGGGCGGCTGATTCCTTAACCCGCGACCTGCAGCGTGGAGACGACCTCGCGCACGCCCCGGGTCTCGAGCGCGAGCAGCGTCGCGCGGCCGATCGCTTCGTGCGAGGGCGCGGTGCCGCTGAGCGTGACGCGCCCGCCGACCGTATCCACGTCGATCGCCCTCGCGGAGAGCACCGGGTCGGCGGCGAGCTTGCCCTTGATCTCGGCGGTGATCGCGGCGTCGCGCGCCGCATCCGCCACGCCCTCGCCGGCCTCGCGCGCCGCGCGGCGCACGACACGGCCGCTGCGCGCGAGATCGTCCCTCACGTCCTGGGCGCGCAGCTCCAGCGCCTCGAGCTTCGCTGCAAACGCGTCCTTCACCCCGGCGGCGGCCTGGCCGAGCGCTTCGCGCGCCTTGGTGGCGGCTTCGCCGGCGCGCTTCTCGGCCTCCTTCACCGCCGTCGCCGACTCGCGCTCCTGCTGGAAATACCACGTGCCGACCACGCCAACGATGATGCCGATGAGCAGTGCGATAAGGACGTTCTTCATGAGGTCGAAGTCTACAGCGCCCCGGTCATCTTCTCGTGCCGTGCCTGGCAGTCGGCGCAGCGGCGCGCCGTCGGATTCACCTCGAGCCGCGCCGCCGGGATCGGCTCGCGGCACTCGACGCACTCGCCGTAGGTGCCGTTCGCCAGGCGTTCGCGCAGGGCGGCGATGTCGGCGAGCTCCTTCAGCGACATCTCGATCAGGTCGTGCTCGACCTCAGCGCGCGTGCGCTCGAAGGCTTTGTCGGCGAGATCGCCCGCGGGGTCGGCGGGGTGCGAGGCGTCCTCGAGCGCGCCGCGGCGCTCCGCGATCTTCTCGCGCAGGTCGCGCTCGCGCTGGGCGAGCGCCTGCACGAGCTTGTGGGAAGGCATGGGCATAGGGCTGTGACCCGCCCTCGGCGGTGCAAGTTTCCCGCCGCTGCCGGTTTGGCAGAAACCCTGCCGGGGCAGGGGGTTGCAGAATAATTGGCGGCGCCGCGGGGGAGGGCCGCGACGCCGCCGTTGGGGGGGCGACTGCCTTCGCTTACAGCTGGCTCGCCTTGGTGCCAAGCTCGGCGTTGAGGATGAAGTTGCCCGAGCGGCGCGCCTGCACGACTTCGGCAAGCACTTCCGCGCGCGACTTGGCGGCGACCAGGGTCGCCTTGCGCTCGTAGCCCTGCTCGGCGTTGACGAACACTTCGTTCGCGCTCTGCATGGCGATCCGCGCCGGCGGGGTGTAGCCCGAGTCGATTTCGTTGTTGGCGAGGGCGGGCAGCGCGAACACGGCGCCCAGGGCGAGTGCGAGGAGTTGACGTTTCATGGTGAGGTTCCTTTC
>JAOUGZ010000422.1 GCA_029865405.1 Betaproteobacteria bacterium | reverse complement strand
CTTCACGCCGGCCTGCGACGCCGAGTACAGCTCCTCTATCACCTCCGGGTCGAGCAGCGCGTTCATCTTGGCGATGATGTGCCCCGGCCGGCCCTCGCGCGCGAGCCGCGCTTCGTTGCGGATCGCTTCGATGACGCGCTTGTGCAGCGTGAACGGCGACTGCCAGACGTGGCGGAGCTTCCCGGCGCGTCCGAGGCCGGTGAGCTGCTTGAACACCTCGGCGACGTCGGCGCACAGCTCGTCGTTGGCGGTGAGCAGCCCGAAGTCGGTGTACTGGCGGGCGGTGCGCGGGTGGTAGTTGCCGGTGGCGAGGTGCACGTAGCGCCGCAGCACCTTGCCGTTGTCCGAATCCTCGCGGCGCACGATGAGCGCCATCTTGGCGTGCGTCTTGTGGCCGACGACGCCGTAGACCACGTGCGCGCCGACCTCTTCCAGGCGCGCGGCCCAGTTCAGATTCGCTTCTTCGTCGAATCGCGCCATCAGCTCCACCACCACGGTGACTTCCTTGCCGCGGCGCGCGGCGTCGATCAGGATCTCCATCAGCTCGGAGTCGGTGCCGGTCCGGTACACGGTCTGCTTGATGGCGATGACGCCGGGGTCCGCGGCGGTGGTGCGGATGAACTCGATCACCGGCCCGAAGGACTGGTAGGGGTGGTGCAGCAGCACGTCCTGCTTCTTCAGCAGCTCGAACAGATCGCTGCGCGCCTCGAGCGGCGCCGGCAGCCCGGGCTGGAACGGCGGGTACTTGAGGTCGGGCCGCTCGACCTGATCGGGCACCTCGCGCAGCCGGTACAGGTTCACCGGCCCTTCGACGCGGTACAGATCCTCCTCGTCCAGGCTGAACTGCTGCAGCAGGAAGTCGATCATCGCCTGCGAGCAGTTGTCGGCCACTTCCAGGCGCACGGCGTTGCCGAAGTGCCGGTGCAGCAGCTCGCCCTTGAGCGCCGTATGCAGGTTCTTGATCTCCTCCTCGTCGACGAACAGGTCCGAGTTGCGCGTGACGCGGAACTGGTAGCAGCCGAGCACCTTCATGCCGGCGAACAGCTCCTCGATGTGCGCGTGCAGGATCGAGGACAGGAACACGAACGCAAACGGCGCGCCGCCGATCTCGCGCGGCAGGCGGATGACGCGCGGCAGCGCGCGCGGCGCCTGCACGATGGCGGCGCGCGCGCTGCGGCCGAAGGCGTCGCGACCGACCAGCTCGACGGCGAGGTTCAGGCTCTTGTTCAGCACCTTCGGGAACGGGTGCGCCGGGTCGAGGCCGATCGGCGTCAAGACAGGAAGGAGCTCGCGAAAGAAGTAGTCGCGGATCCACTGGCGCTGCTCTGGCGTCCAGGCCTCGCGCCGCGGGAACACCACGCCCGAGTCGGCAAGCTTCGGCAGCAGCACCTCGTTCAGCAGCCGGTACTGCGCGGCGACGATGGCGTGCGCCTCGTGGCTCACCGCGGCGAACGCTTCGTGCGGGCCCTTGCCGTCGGGGCCCGGCTCGGGAAGGTTGAGCTGGATCTGCTCCTTGAGGCCCGCCACGCGAATCTCGAAGAACTCGTCGAGGTTCGACGACACGATGGTGAGGAAGCGCAGCCGCTCGAGCGGCGGCACGTTGTCGTCGGCGGCCTGCGCCAGCACGCGGCGGTTGAACGCGAGGATGCCGAGCTCGCGGTTCAGGAAGTGCGCAGTGGGCAGGTCTCGTTTCATGCGCGGGAAGCCGCCGGAACGCGGCTCGCGGAAACCTTATTTTACGCCTTCCGCGCGGGCGGCTGGGCTACAGTAGGCGCATGGCGCGCCAGGAAACGCTTGCCGCGGTCGACCTCGGCTCGAACAGCTTCCATCTGCAGATCGGCCGCGTGGTCGACGGGCAGATCTATTCCCTGGACAGCCTGCGCGAAGTGGTGCGTATCGGCGCCGGCCTCACCGCCGACAAGAGGATCGACCGCGCCACGCAGGCGCGCGCGCTCGAGGCGCTGCGCCGCTTCGGCGAGCGCCTGCGCGGCTTTCCGCGCGGTGCGGTGCGCGCCGTGGGCACCAACACGCTGCGCGTGGCGAAGAACGCGCCGCAGTTCCTGAGGGAAGCGCGCCAGGAGCTCGGCTTCCCGATCGAGGTGATCGCCGGCCGCGAGGAGGCGCGCCTGATCTACCTCGGCGTCGCGCACTCGATGCCGCCCGCGCCGCACAACCGGCTGGTGATGGACATCGGCGGCGGCTCCACCGAGTTCATCATCGGCGCCGGGCTCGAGCCACAGCTCACCGAGTCGCTCTACATGGGCTGCGTCAGCTACAGCCTGAAGTACTTCCCGGAGGGGCGCATCGAGAAGTCGCGGCTCAAGGCCGCGGAGCTGGCCGCGCGCCAGGAGCTCGCCGGCATCGCGCTCGCCTATCGCGCCGCCGGCTGGCAGGAGGCGGTCGGCGCCTCGGGCACCGCGCGCTCGATCGAGAGCATCCTGCGCGAGAACGGCTTCGCCGGGGCGGGCATCACGCGCGAGGGCCTCGAGCGGCTGCGCAGCCTGCTCATCAAGCATGAGCACGCCGATCCGGAGCGCATCGCCGGCCTGCGCGCCAGCCGCGCGCCGGTGCTCGCCGGGGGCGTCGCCATCATGGGCGCGGCACTCGAGGAGCTGGGCATCGAGCAGATGGCGGTGTCCGACGGCGCGCTGCGCCACGGCGTGCTCTACGACCTGCTCGGGCGCGTGCAGCACCGCGACATGCGCGCGGCCACCGTGGCGCAGTTCGGGCGCCGCTACCACGTCGACGCGGCGCAGGCCGAGCGCGTGCGCCGGCTCGCGCTCACCATCTACGACGCGCTGGCGCCGGGGCGCGAGCGCGAGGACGACGCCGACCGGCAGCTGCTCGACTGGGCGGCGAGCCTGGCGGAGATCGGCCTGTCGATCGAGCACGCGCAGTACCACAAGCACTCGGCGTACGTGCTGCAGAACGCCGACATGCCGGGCTTTTCGCGCGTGGAGCAGCAGCGCCTCGCGCGCATCGTGCTCGCGCACCGCGGCAAGCTGCGCAAGATGCACGACGCGGGGCTGGAGGCCGCGGACTGGCCGCTCGTCTTTGCGCTGCGGCTCGCCTCGCTCATCCTGCGCCGGCGCGTGGAGGTGAAGCTGCCGCTGCTGCGCGTGGCGCTCGACGCGGGTAGCTTCGAGATCGAGCTGGCGCAATCGTGGCTCGACGACAATCCGCTGTCGGCCGCGGCGCTCGAGGACGAGGCCGGCCACTGGAAGTCGGTCGGCATGAGTCTCGCGGTGAGCGGGCTCTCCGACAAGAAAGTGTCGGTCCTCAGCCGCGGCTAGGCGTCGTCCGGCCCGAGGGGATCCGGCCGCCCGTCGTCGCGGCGCGCAACGAGCGCGCGCCCGGCGAGCCACAGCCAGAGCGCAAACGCCACGGCGACGAGCGCGTAGAACGGCAGCGCGCCCAGGCGCAGCAGCCCTTCGTACGGCAGCACGCCGTAGATCAACGGCGCGACGATGATGACGAGCAGGAACAGCGCGCCGTAGACATCGAGC
>JAOUGZ010000421.1 GCA_029865405.1 Betaproteobacteria bacterium | reverse complement strand
GTTCACCAGCAGCAGCGACCCGTCCGCGTTCAGCTGGTGCAGGCCGATGGAGAACAGCTGCATCACTTCGCGCGCGTAGTTCTGGTCCGGCACGCGGCTGCCGGACTCCTTCTGGTTGCGCAGGTGCGAAAGGAACAGCCCCATCATCGGGTGCAGCGTCACCGCCTCGAGCAGGTCCCGGTAGTTGCCGAACGCCTCGCGGCCGAGCATGTCGAGGTAGGAGGCGACGCCGCGCCGGTAGTCCGCCACCGCGTCATTGGTCAGCGAAACCACGAAGATCTGCGACAGCGCGAACGCCACGCGATGGCGCAGCTGGTCGGGCGCGGTGGCGGCCTGCCTCCAGAACGTATGCATCACGTGCGCGTCCTGGGGGTCCTGGCCGGCGGGCAGGCCGGCGATCACGCTCACCAGGTAGTTCTGGTGCGGCGAGCCCGCGGCCATCGAGAACTGCCGGTCCAGCCAGATCGCGTAGCCGTTGGCGCTGACGTCGTCGACGGCGCTCATGGTCGCGCCGAAGCTCGCCTGGGCGAGAAAGCGCGACGCCTCCGCCTGGGTGGTCGGCTGCGCATCGGGCCCGCTCGAAGGCGGCGGCGTCGAATCGCTGCCCGAGCCGCAGGCGCCGAGCACCAGCGCCGCGAGGCTGAAGAACACCGCGCGACACGTGGCGCGGAAATACTTCACGGTGTGCATCGATCGCTCCTTTCCCCGCACCGCGAGGACGGCGCGATCATGCGCCGTCGCATTGCAATTTCAAGTAGCGGTCGCGCCGTTTGTCACGGCCGCGAAAAATAATTCCCGCGGCGCGGCCTGGCGCGCACGCAACTGTCGCCGCGGGACAACACGCGATGCGCGGTGCAGTTTTCCGAAAAGCGCAGAATCGTTCTCTGTCGCATGCCGACGACTGGCCCTTGTCCGCCGCCCGGGTATGTGTCACCGTCCCCGGTGTACGGATCCGGGGGGAGACGCACGGCATGCTGCGGGACACGGCTTCTTCGACTCGCCTGGCGCAGGCTCCGGCGCAGGAAGTCTTCGCCGCGATCGCCGCGGCGCTCGATGCGCGCGTCGTCGGCCAGAAGGCCCTCACTCAGCGCCTGCTGATCGCGCTGCTGTGCGACGGGCACGTGCTCGTCGAAGGCGTGCCGGGCCTCGCCAAGACCACCGCGGTGAAGACGCTCGCCGAGCTGCTCGAAGCCGACTTCCACCGCATCCAGTTCACGCCCGACCTGCTGCCGGCTGACGTCACCGGCACCGAGGTGTTCCGCGCCGAGACCGGGACGTTCGAGTTCCGCCCCGGCCCGGTGTTCCGCAGCCTGGTCCTCGCCGACGAGATCAACCGCGCGCCCGCCAAGGTGCAATCGGCGCTGCTCGAGGCGATGGAGGAGCGCCAGGTGAGCGTCGGGCGCGCGAGCTTTCCGCTGCCCGAGCTCTTCATGGTGATGGCGACGCAGAACCCGATCGAGCAGGACGGCACCTACCCGCTGCCCGAAGCGCAGCTCGACCGCTTCCTCCTGCACATCCAGGTCGGCTACCCGGCGCCCGAGGCCGAGCACGCGATCCTGCAGCTCGCGCGCGACGAGGCGCTGCGCGCCGCCCACGGCGGCGGCGCGGGCGCGCGCGCGCCGGCGGCCGCGATCGCCTCCTCGGCGCAGGTGTTCGCCGCGCGCCGCGAGGCGCTCGCGCTGCACATGGCGCCGGCGCTCGAGCAGTACGTGGTCGAGCTGGTGCTGGCGACGCGCAACCCCGGCGCCTACGACGCGGCGCTCGCGCCGCTCGTGCGCCTGGGCGCGAGCCCGCGCGCCACCATCGGCCTGGATCGCGCGGCGCGCGCCCACGCCTGGCTCGCCGGCCGCAGCTACGTCTCGCCCGGGGACATCCAGGCGATCGCCCCGGACGTGCTGCGCCACCGGCTGCTGCTCTCCTACCAGTCGCGCGCCGAGGGCGTCGGCGCCGACGAATTCGTCTCGCGCCTCCTCGCGCGGGTGCCGGTGCCGTGATCCCCGCCGGCGCCGGGCTGCCGCGGCACGTGCCGCGCGGCGTGCGCCCGCAGCTCGACACCCTGCTCGGCCTGCGGCGCTACGGCGCCGAGATGCGCCGGCTCCTCGCCATCGACGCCGAGCGCCACGCCGGGCCGCACGCGCCCACGGCGCGCACGCAGGGCATGGACTACGCCGAGTCGCGGCTCTATTCGGCGGGCGACGACGTGCGGCGCATCGACTGGCGCGTCACCGCGCGCACCGGGCGCACCCACACCAAGCTCTACCAGCACGAGCGCGGCAACGACCTGTACTGCCTCGTCGACCAGCGCGCGCCGATGCGCTTCGGCACGCGCGCCGCCTTCAAGTCGGTGGCGGCGGCGGAGATCGCCGCGCTCGCCGGCTGGGCGGCGCAGGAGGGGGGCGACCGCTTCGGCGCGCTCGTCGCCGGCGCGAGCGGCGCGAGCATCCGCACCGGAACCGCCGAAGGCGCCGCGCCCGCGCTCTGCGCCGCGCTCGTCGCCGAGCCGGCCGGCGGCGAAGCCGCGCTCGATGCGCTCGCTGCGCGCGCGGCGGGCGACGCCACGGTGGGCACGCGCTTCGTCGTCGTCTCCGACTTCGCCGACGACGAGGAAACGACGGCGCACGCAATCCGGCTGTTGCGCGCGCGCGGCGACCTGGTCCTCGTCTGGGTCTGCGATCCCCTGGAAATGCGCCTGCCGCCGCCGGCGCGCTACCCGCTCACCGACGGCCGCGAGCACCTGGTGCTCGACACCGCGCCGCCCGGCGTGCGCGCGGCGCACGCGCGCGACGTGGCGGCGCGGCGCGAGCGCCTCGCGCGCTTCGCCGCGCAGCCGGGCACGCGCTGCCACGCGGTGCAGACGGGCGAGGAATTGTTCGGCGCGCTCGAGCGCCCGTTCCTCGAGCGCGCGCTCGCATGATCCCCGAGCTCGAGCTTCTCGCGCGCCTGCGCGACGTGCACCCGCCGGCCGCGCCGTCGTGGTGGCCGCCGGCGCCGGGCTGGTGGATCGCGCTCGTGCTGGGCGCGGCGCTCGCGCTGATCGCGATTCGCTACGCGCCCGGCTGGTGGCGGCGCGCACGCCTGCGCCGGCGCCTGCTGGCGGCGCTCGAGTCCGCGGCCGGCGCCGCCGAGCTCTCGCAGCTCCTGCGCCTGGCGGCGCGCGAGCGCTTTCCGGAGCGCGCGAGCGCCGGGCTGCACGGCGCGGACTGGGTCGCGTTCCTGGAGAGCTGCGAGCCGGCGCCGGGGCGCTTCGCGGCGCTTGGCGCCGCGCTCACCGAAACGCCGTACCGCGCGGCCGCTGCGCCCGAAGAGGTCGCGCGCCTGCGCGCGGCGGCGCGCGCCTGGCTGCGCGCGGTGCTCTGATGCTCGATTTCGCCTGGCCCTTCACCGCCCTCGCCCTCGTCCTGCCGTGGCTGGCGATGCGCTTCGTGCCGCCGGCGGCGCCGCTGGCGACGCCGCTGCGGGTGCCGTTCCTCGGGCGCGCGCGCGCCTGGTCGCAGGCCGGCGCGCGCGCG
>JAOUGZ010000420.1 GCA_029865405.1 Betaproteobacteria bacterium | reverse complement strand
TTGCCCGCAGCGTGCCGCGCCGCCGCCGCCCCCGGGCCGCGTAATGCGCTTACCCGCAAAGCGCACCGGAGATCTCGCATGCAAGAGCCACAACGTACGGCAAGCACCTGGCGCATCGGTTTCGATGTTGCCGCGTTCGTCGTACTGGCCGCGGTCGCCGGCATGGTGGCAGCGATGACCCTCGCCGGAATCGCCATCCTGCTGACCGGCGTGGGCGCGACGCAGCCCGCGGCGGTCCCCGAGGCGCCAGTGCAGGCGCCCGCGGCGCGCACCATGGTGGCGATCGGCACGAAGCACACGTACTGAACCGCGGCGGCGAGCGCGGGACGCGGGGCCAGCCTCCTCCACTGGTCGCCCTCCCCGCTCGCCTGCTTCGGCTGCTCCGCGCGTCCTCGGCCTTGACACCGTCGCGCGCCATTGCGCAGGATTCCCGCTTCGACCAACGGGAGGCACGATCCATGAAAAAGGTCTTGGGCCGCGCGGCGATCGCATTGGGGATTCTGCTCGCGGGCTGCGCGACGATGCCGGGCCCGTCCGGTAGCGCCACCTCCGGCGCGCCGTCGCAGCTGTCCGGCTACACATGCTGCAATTTGCACTACGAGAACGACTGGATCAGCGACGCCAACTGGTCTTCGATGCCGATGATCCCGGCAGGCGCCAGCATCAAGGTAATCGACTACGGGCGCTACCGCGTCAACGTCGAGATCGATGGGCGCAAGATGCGGCTGGGGCTCGACTATGGCCGGCAGATGCCGCTCGAGCAGTGGGCCGCCAAGGTGGTCGTGGCGGACGACCCGCGGCGCAAGATCGCCGCCTGGCCCGCGCCGGTGCGCGATGCGGTGCGCGCCGGCAAGGTGGCAGTCGGCATGAGCAAGGAGCAGGTGCTCGTCGCCATCGGCTACCCGCCGATGCACCAGACGCCGAGTCTGGAGGCGCCGCAGTGGAAGTACTGGCACACCGGATTTGGTTCCTACCTGGTGGTCTGGGATGGCGCGGGGCGGCTAAAGGATGTCATCGCCGATCCGCAGACCCGCTTCGGCGTGCTGCACGAGCCCGGAAAGTAATTTCGCGCTCTACGCGTAGCCGCGGCGCCCGTGCACTGCGAGGGCGTACCGTCGTCGGTGTTGTTGCGGCGCAGCGTCCGTAATGTTATAATTCTTCAGCTGCAGTAATCGACATTGACGCACTGCAGCGTCCAACCCCGCAGAACTTCTCGCGGCGGCGTTTGAAGCATGCGCCGGGTCGTTTCGGTCCGAGCGCCCTATCCAGAAGCATCGTCCGGATCGAAGTTCCGGACCAACCATGGAGGGTTTCCCCCTATGTCGCTCAAGGTCTCGATTTGCGCTGCGCTTTCAGCAGTCCTGCTTTCGTTTGGCATCGCTCCCGCGCAGGCCAATATGGACTTGCCGGGCTACTGGACCGACCAGCGTGGCGAAGTCGTGAGGAACGGCCAAGGTCTTTGCTGGCGCACCCAATACTGGACACCGTCTCGGGCAACTGAAGCCTGCGATCCGGATCTCATGCCGAAGCCCGTAGCGATCGTCACGCCGCCGCAGCCAGTGACGCCGATGCCCGTCCGCGCGGAACCCGCACCGGCGCCCGTTGCGCCGATCGCCGTCGCACCTGTCGTAGCGCCGGCGGTCGTGCCGGCGCCTGCGCCGCGCAGGGAGAAAATCGCGCTGTCCGCAGACGCGCTGTTCACTTTCGGCAAGGCGGACCTGCGGCCCACCGCCATGGAGAAACTCGACGACCTCGTGGGCAAGATGAAAGGGGTCGATCCGGAAAGCATTCAAGTCACTGGCTACACCGACAGGCTCGGCAGCGCCGCCTACAACCAACGCTTGTCGATGCAGCGCGCGCAGTCCATCAAGTCCTACCTGGTCACCCGGGGCGTTGCGCCGAGCGAGATCCAGGTTGCTGGCAAGGGCGAGCTGGAATCGGTCACCAAGGCGAACGAATGCACGGGTCCCAAGGGCCCCAAGCTCATCGCCTGCCTGCAGCCCGACCGGCGCGTCGAAATCGAATTGGTGGGTACGCGCCTGCGCTGAGTATCGGCCGTACGCAACAAGGTAGTTCGATTCAAGAGACCCTCGGCTCCCTGGAGCGAGGGTCTTTTTTTCGGTCCAGTGGGGGAGTTGATGCAGATCAATTGGGATCTACATCGCGCGCGCTCTAATGTCTGCGCACGGATTCCAACCTTGCACTCAGACGGGAGATGAGGATGAGTTTGCGTGGTCTTTTGTTTGCCGCAGCGCTGTCGCTTTGGGCGATGGTGACCTATGCTGCAGGAGACGTGACCGTTTACAAGGACGCGACCTGAGGTTGCTGCAGCTCGTGGATGGATCATCTTCGAGCAAACGGCTTCCGTGTGAAGCCGCAGGACGTCAGTAATCCCGCGCTCTATCGCTCGCGCTTCGGCGTGCCGCACGCGCTGGGCGCCTGCCACACCGCCGTGATCGAGGGCTATGCGATCGAGGGTCACGTCCCGGTACGCGAAATCAGGCGGCTGCTGAAAGAGCGCCCGAAAGCAATAGGGCTCGCCGTGCCCGGCATGCCGGCGGGGTCGCCGGGAATGGAAGGCCCGCGCAGCGAGCCCTACGACGTGCTGCTCGTACTCCCGGACGGCACCTCCAAGGTCTACGCGCGCTACGGTGCCCGCTGAGGCACACCACGCCAGGGCTCGATCAGTACTGGACGGTCAGGGCGCCTGCATTGCGCGGCAAAGCGCATACACGTTGGTCCCCGTCTCCACGTAACTGCCCACGCCGCCCGCTGCAGCGGCCGTGGCATCCACGGCAATCGGCGGGTTCGGCGCAGCCTGCAACATGCCGCGCACCGTGCCGCCGGTGCGCGAGCCATCGTCCAACTGCGTGTCGACGGCGATGGCGATCTTCTCTGGCAGGTTCGCCGAGCAATGGATCAGAACGGAAAACCCGCCCGCGCCCGCCGCGCCACCCAATACCGGACCGTACGCCGGCGCAGTGCCATCGCCGGTCTGCACGCCGGTCAGGCCGCCAGCCACGTTGCGCGGTTGCAGTGCGCCGGATCCCGAGATGAAGCCGGCGCGACGCAGGTGGTCCCACCAACTGCAGCTCTCTACGCTCGCGTCGCACGCAGCGTTGCCATTGTTGTAGGTGCCCGCCACCAGAGCGTTGCCGTCGCCGCTCGTGGCTGCCCAGCGCGCCGCGGCGCCGGCGTCGTCGCCTGGCAACGCGCCATAACGGTCGAAGTAGCCATGATAGGCGACCGAAACACTCGAAAAGTCGGCGATCACGCGCTTCACCCGCGCCTGCGTGATCAGTTCCTCGCCCTTGAAAATGGCGCCGAGCAGCAGGCCGATGACGACCAGCGCGATTGCGATCTCGACCAGCGTGAAGCCCCGCTGCGCCGCGCGCAGGCAGTACTGGCACGCGGGCACGATGGGCTCGGTCTGCGGGGTTCTACTTCTTGCGCAGCTTGCGGATCGCCGCGAGCTGCGCAGCGAGCATCGCCAGCTCGCTTTCCACCGCGGCGATTTCCATC
>JAOUGZ010000419.1 GCA_029865405.1 Betaproteobacteria bacterium | reverse complement strand
CTGCGTGCTCGACGTGCATGTGGACGCCGAGGTGCGCCCGCCCTCGACCGGCACCTGGCAGCTGCCGCCGACGCCGTTCAAGGAACCGGCGTTCGGCAAGCCGTGGGTGGCCTGAGATGGCGGGCCAGTACGATGTGATCGTGGTCGGCGCGGGCAACGCCGCGTTCTGCGCGGCGCTCGCCGCGCGCGAGAAGGTCAAGAAGGTGCTGGTGCTCGAGCGCTCGGGCGAGGACGAGGCGGGCGGCAACTCGCGCTTCACCGCGGGCCTGATGCGCGTCGCCTACGCGGGGGTGGACGACCTGAAGCGCGCGATTCCCGACCTCACGCCGGAAGAGATCGCGCGCACCGACTTCGGCACCTACACCGAGGAGCAGTTCCTCGACGACATGGCGCGCGTCACCGAATTCCGCTGCGACCCCGACCTCACCGAGATCCTGGTGAAGAAGAGCCTCGCCACCGTCGAGTGGATGCGCACCAAGGGCGTGCGCTTCACCGCGGCGTGGGGGCGCCAGGCCTTCAACATCGGCGGCAAGTTCAAGTTCTGGGGCGGGCTTACGGTGGAAGCGGTGGGCGGCGGCCCGGGGCTGGTCGAGTCGCTTACCAACGCAGCAAAGAAGAACGGCATCGAGGTCTGGTACGCGGCGCGCGCCACCGGCCTCATCGTGGACGACGCGGGCGTGAAGGGCGTGCGGGTGAAAAAGACCGGCACGACCGTGGAAGTGCGCGCGAAGAGCGTGGTGCTCGCAGCGGGCGGCTTCCAGGCCAATCCCGAGTGGCGCGCGCGCTACCTGGGCCCCGGCTGGGAGCTGGCGAAAGTGCGCGGCACGCGCTTCAACACCGGCGACGTGATCCGCATGGCGCTCGACGCCGGCGCCGCGCCCGCGGGAAACTGGTCAGGCTGCCACGCGGTGGCCTGGGAGCGCAACGCGCCCGAGTTCGGCGACCTGGCAGTGGGCGACCAGTTCCAGAAGCACTCCTACCCCTGGGGTGTGTACATCAATGCGCGCGGGCGACGCTTCGTCGACGAAGGCGCGGACTTTCGCAACTACACCTACGCCAAGTACGGGCGCGTGATCCTCGGGCAGCCCGGGCAGTTCGCCTGGCAGATCTTCGACGCCAAGGTGAAGGCGCAACTGCGCGACGAGTACAAGATTCGTCAGGTGACAAAGCACACGGCGAATACCCTGGAAGAACTGTGCGCGAAGCTCGAAGACACCGACGGCAAGGCCGCGCTCGAGGAGCTGAAGGCGTACAACGCGGCGGTGCGGCAGGACATCCCGTTCAACCCGAACGTGAAGGACGGCCGCTGCACCAAGGGGCTCGCGATCCCGAAGTCGAACTGGGCCAACACCCTCGACACGCCGCCTTTCGAGGCCTATGCGGTGACCTGCGGCATCACGTTCACGTTCGGGGGGCTGCGCATCAACACCGACGCGCAGGTCCTCGATACCGACGGACAGCCGATTCCGGGCCTGTATGCCGCGGGCGAGCTGGTGGGCGGGATCTTCTACTTCAACTATCCCGGCGGCACCGGCCTCACCAACGGCGCCGTGTTCGGCCGGATCGCCGGAACGAGCGCGGCGCGATAATCCCGGGATGAGCCCCGGGGAGGCACCGAAGAGCATCGCGGTCCTGCGCATGTCCGCGCTCGGCGACGTCGTCATGACGCTGCCGCTCCTGCGCACGCTGCAGAAGGCGTTCCCGCGGACGAAGATCCACTGGATCGTGTCGCGCCCGTTCGACACGATCGTGCGCGGCGTCTCCGGCATCGAGCTGATCGTCATCGACAAGCCGCGCGGGCCGCTCTCCTTCTGGCGCCTGTGGCGCCAGCTGCGCGCCTACGACTTCGACTGGCTGCTCGTGCCGCAGGCGAGCATGCGCGCCAACCTCGTCACGCTGGTGACGCGCGCGAAAAGGAAGATCGGCTTCGGCGCGCTGCACTCGCGCGACCTGCAGCGCTGGTTCGTGAAAGAGACCGTGCCCGCCGAGCCCGAGCACCTCATCGACAGCTTCCTGCGCTTCGCCACGTACGTCGGGGCGCGCGAGCCCGTGCTGGAATGGGACCTGCCTCTGCGCCCGGAGGAGCACGCTTGGGCGAAGACCCAGGTCGCGGAGTGCGCGGGCATCAAGCTCGCGGTGGTGCTCGCCGCGAGCAAGCCCGAACGCAACTGGCCGGTGGCGCGCTATGCCGAAACGCTCGAGCGCATCGCGGCGCGCTGGCCGCTCAGCGTCGTCCTCATCGGCGGCCCGGGCGCGGCCGAGCGTGCGCTGGCGGGGGCGCTGCACCGGACATTGCGCATTCCGGTGCTCGACATGGTCGGGCGAACCGACCTGAGGCAGCTCGCCGCGCTGCTCGGTCAGGTCGATGCGCTGCTTGCGCCCGACACCGGCCCGCTGCACATCGCGCAGGCGATGGGCAAGCCCGTGGTGGGCCTGTATGCGGTGGCGCCGTCGAAGAAGACCGGGCCGTACGTCGAGCCGCAGTGGACGGTAGACGTGTTCGCCGAAGCGGCGGCGACGATTCTCGGGCGCGAGCGGATGGGATGGCGCCAGCGCGTGCACGACGAGCGCGCGCTGCGCCTCATCACGGTGGACGCGGTGGTGGATAAAATAGAGCGATTGTTCGAGCATCGCGGCTTCAAGAGGAAAGCGACGTCATGAGCACCGAGCTACTCGACCTGGAGAAGCTGCGCGCGCAGCCGCTCGCCCGGGATCCGTTTCCGTTCGTGGTGGTGAGCGGCATGCTCAAGCCCGGCGTGATCAAGGCGTTGTCGCGCGATTTCCCGCCGATCGGCGACGGCGGCGTGTATCCGGTGGACGTCCTGGCGCTCGGGCCGAGCATGCGCAAGCTCGTGGCGGAGATCAGCGGGCCGGAGTTCCGCGGGATTGTGGAGGAGAAGTTCGGCCTCGATCTCGAGGGCCGCCCGCCGATGGTGACGCTGCGCGGCCGCTCGCGCGACAAGGACGGCCGCATCCACCGCGATTCCGACGACAAGGTGGTGAGCCTGCTCCTCTACTTGAACGAGGAATGGCCGCACAAGGTCGGCAACCTGCGCATGCTGCGCTCGCCCGAGGACCTGGAGAGCACCGTGGCCGAGATTCCCTCGACCGCGGGCACCCTGGTGATCTTCGAAGTGAAGCCGAACGGCTGGCACGGCCACCACAAGTTCGTCGGCGAGCGGCGCGTGCTGATGCTGAACTACATGACGGGCGAGGCGTCGCTCGCGCGCGAGCTCAAGCGCCACCGCTTCTCGGCGAAGGTGAAGGGGCTGAAGAAGCTTATCGGGCTGTAGCGCCCGCTACACCCAAACCTGCAATACGTAGTCGTACGCCGCCTGCGCGTTGGTCATGTCGACGCGCTGCAGCTTGATGCGGTAGCCGCCCTTGGTCTTCTTCAATTGGTGCGTGTACTGCCCGGCGAAATGGCGCACGTCGTCGCGCCGCAGCTCCATCATGTGAAAGCGCGAGCGCACCGTGAGGTCGCCGTTCCTCGCCGCCTTGTCGACGATCACGTTCGACACCACGT
>JAOUGZ010000031.1 GCA_029865405.1 Betaproteobacteria bacterium | reverse complement strand
ACCACCAGCAGGCCGGCGAGATTCAGCCAGTGGCGCCCGGGGAGGAGCATCGGCTTGCCGCTGATCTTGGCCGAGAGCTTGCCGAACGCGATCACCGACCCGGAGAACGTCACGGCGCCGATCAGGACGCCGAGGTAGATCTCCACCTCGTGGATGGTCTTTTCCGCGCCCTGGAAATCGGCCGAAGCCGCCGGATCGATGTAGTTGGCGAAGCCCACCAGCATCGCCGCCAGTCCCACGAGGCTGTGCATCAGCGCGACCAGCTCGGGCATCTGCGTCATCTTCACGACGCGCGCGGCGTACAGCCCGATGCTGCCGCCGATCAGCATGGCGACGATGATCCAGGCATAGCCGGCCGGCGTGACGCGCGGCCCGAACACCGTCGCCAGCACGGCGATCGCCATGCCGATGATGCCGTACAGGTTGCCGCGCCGTGAGGTCTCGGGATGCGAGAGCCCGCCGAGGCTGAGGATGAAGAGGATGGTCGCTCCGATGTAGGAGACCGTGGCCAGCGTTGCGGACATGACGCGTCTCCCCTACTTGCGGAACATCTGCAGCATGCGCTGCGTCACGGCGAAGCCGCCGAACATGTTGATCGCGGTGAGGCCGATGCCGATCACCGCCAGCCACTGGATCCAGGCCTCGGGCCGGTCGCCGACGGTGCCGGCGGCAAGCGGCGGCGCGATCTGGATCAGCGCGCCGATGGCGATGATGCTGCTGATGGCGTTGGTGACGCTCATCAGCGGCGTGTGCAGCGCCGGCGTGACGTTCCACACCACCATGTAGCCGACGAAGCAGGCGAGCACGAAGACCGTGAAGTGGTTGAGGAAGCTCGCCGGCGCATTCGCGCCGACGAACCAGAACAGCCCCGCGGCCACGAGCATCAGGATCGCCATCGCCTGGCCGGACATCGGCGCGCCGGCGCCGTGGCCATGTGCCTTGGGCGCGGGCGGCGCGGCCGCCGTCTTGGCGGCGAGCGGGGCCGGCAGCTTGAGGGGCGGCGGCGGCCAGGTGATGCTGCCCTCCTTGATGACCGTCAGGCCGCGGATGGCGTCGTCCTCCATGTTGACGTTGATGACGCCGTCCTTCGCCTTGCACAGTTCCTCGGTCAGGCGGAACAGGTTGCTCGCGTACAGCGTCGAGGACTGCTTGGCGAGCCGGCTGGGCAGGTCCGTGTAGCCGATGAGCGTGACGCCGTGCTTCACCACGGCCTTGCCGGCCTCGGTCAGTTCGCAGTTGCCGCCTTGTTCCGCGGCCATGTCGACGATGACGCTGCCCGGTTTCATGCTCTTCACCATCTCGGCCGTGATCAGCCGCGGCGCCGGTTTGCCCGGAATCAGCGCGGTGGTGATGATGACGTCCGCCTCCCTGGCCTGCTTGGCGTACATCTCGCGCTGGGCCTGCTGGAAGCCTTCGCTCATCACCTTGGCGTAGCCGCCGCCGCCGGCGCCTTCCTCCTCGTATTCGACCTTCACGAATTCGCCGCCCATCGACTTCACCTGGTCGGCGACCTCGGCACGGGTGTCGTTCGCGCGCACGATGGCGCCCAAGCCAACGGCGGTACCGATCGCCGCCAGGCCGGCCACGCCGGCACCGGCGATGAACACCTTGGCCGGCGGGATCTTTCCGGCGGCGGTCACCTGGCCGTTGAAGAAGCGGCCGAAGGCGTTGGCGGCCTCGATGACGGCGCGGTAGCCGGAGATGCTGGCCATGGAGGTCAGCGCGTCCATCTTCTGGGCGCGGCTCAGCATGCGCGGCAGCGTGTCGATCGCCAGCACGGTGGCCTTCCTCGCCGCGAGCTGCTGCAGCAGCTCGGGGTTCTGCGCTGGCCAGATGAAACTCACCAGGGTGGTGCCCGCGCGCAGCAGCGCCACCTCCTCGGCGCTCGGGCCGCGCACCTTGAACACGATGTCGGCGCGCGCCCACAACTGCGCGGCGTCGCCGACGATCTCGGCGCCCGCGGCGCGGTAGGCGTCGTCGGTGAAGTTCGCGGCATCGCCCGCGCCGGACTGCAGCGCCACCTTGAAGCCGAGCTTGATGAGCTTCTCGACCACCTCCGGCACGGTGGCCACGCGCTTCTCTCCCGCCGCGGTCTCCCGCGGCACGCCTATGAGCTGAGACATCTCACTCCCCTATGGATCGCTGGAACGGATGTTGCGGACCGCGGTCCGACATGGTTGCGCAGTCTACGTACGCCAGCGGCGACGTATTTGACTTGAATCATACCCCGGCGCGAACCGCCGCCCGGCGCATCCAGCCGGATCGCCGCTCGGCAAGCTCGAACACCCCCTGCACGACAAGGGCCAGCGCCGCCGCCGGGAGCGCCCCCGCGAGCAGCATGACGCTGTCGTTCAGCGCGAGCCCGGAGGCGATGCGCTCGCCGTAGCCGCCGGCGCCGATGAACGCGGCGATGGTCGCGGTGCCGACGTTGATCACCGCGGAGGTCTTGACGCCGGCGAGGATCGTCGGGCTCGCGAGCGCCAGCTCGACCAGCCACAGGGTCTGCTGCGCGGACAGGCCGAGTGCGCGCGCCGCGTCGCGCATGCCGGCGCCGACGCCCATCAGCCCGGCGTGCGTGTTGCGCACGATCGGCAGCAGCGCATAGAGGAACAGCGCCAGCAGCGCCGGCAGCGTGCCGATCGTGCCGAGCGCCGCGATGAGGAAGGCGAAGAGCGCGAGCGAGGGAATGGTCTGGATCACGCCCGCGACGCCGAGGATGAGCTGCGCCAGGCGCGGCCGCCTGGCCGCCGCGACGCCGAGCGGCACGCCGGCGGCCACGCTCGCCGCGAGCGAAGCGAACACGAGCAGCAGGTGCTCGCGCGTCAGGCGCCAGAAATCCGGGCCGAACAGCGCGTGCAGGAAGGTGCGCGGCGCGGCGCGACCACCGCCGAGGAATTCCTGCGCCACGCCGGCAAACGGTATCTTGTCCAGTTCGGCGCGCGCGTTCATGCGCACCATGCTGTGCGCGTCGATTCGCCCTTCGAGCCGCGCGAAGGCGGCGAAGGCCTGCGCAAAGCGCGCGGGCGCATCCGCGCGGTACAGCAGCACGGCGTCGTAGGCCGGGAAGTAGCCCCGGTCGTCGGCGAGAACCTGGATGCCGTAGCGCGCGATCTTCGCATCCGTCGAGTACAGGTCGATGACGTCGAGCTCGCCGGCGGCCAGTGCCTCGTAGGCAAGGCCGTGATCCAGCCCTACCGGCGCCTGCGGCAGGCCGTAGGCGGCCTTGAGCCCCGGCCAGCCGTCGCTGCGGCCGAGGAATTCGTGCGAGAAACCGAAGCGCAGGCGCGCGCGCTGCGCGAGATCCGAAACGCGCGCCACGGCGTCGCGCCGGCGCATGCCGAGCGCGTACGTATTGCTGAAGCCCAGCGGGTACCCGGCGGCGAGGCCGAGGGGCGCGAGCCGCGCGTTGATCTGCGGCAGGGTCAGCGGCGCGGCGCTCTTCAGGATCTCGCGCGCGAGGGTCCCCGTGTATTCGGGGTAGACGTCGATCGCGCCGTTCTTCAGCGCCTCGACCAGGATCGCGGTATTGCCCAGGCCCGGCCGGTGCACCGCTGGCGGCGCCGACTGCGCCAGGATCTCACCGAGGATGTAGGACTCGGTGAAGCGCTTGGAACCCACTGTCAGCGACTCGGCGTGCGCGGGTGCGCTGGCCAGCACCAGCAGCAGCGCCCACCTGATCATGCGGCGCGCGCGACCCTCGCCGCTCCGCCCTCGAGGAACTGCAGCTGCGCGAGGCTGGCGTACAGCCCGCCCTGGCGCATCAGCTCGGCATGCGTGCCCTGCGCCACGATCGCGCCGCGATCCAGCACCACGATGCGGTCGGCGTGCTGCACCGTGGCGAGGCGGTGCGCGATGACCAGCGTGGTGCGGCCGCGCTCCAGGCGCTCGAGCGCCTGCTGCACCATGCGCTCGCTCTCGGCGTCGAGCGAGCTCGTCGCCTCGTCGAGCAGCAGGAGCGGCCGGTCGGCGAGCAACGCGCGCGCGATCGACAGGCGCTGGCGCTGCCCGCCCGAGAGCATGACGCCGCGCTCGCCGAGCGGCGTGTCCAGGCCCCGCGGCAGCCGGGCGATGAACTCGGCAGCGAACGCCTGCTCGCAGGCGCGCTCCACTTCGGCGCGGCTCGCGCCGGGCCGGCCGTAGCGCACGTTGTCCAGGGCGCTGGCGGCGAAGATCACCGGCTCCTGCGGCACCACCGCCATCAGGCCGCGCAGCGCGCGCGGGTCCATGTCGCGCACGTCCGTGCCGTCGATGCGGATCGCGCCCGCCTGGGGATCGTAGAACCGGAGCAGCAGCGCGAGCACGGTGCTCTTGCCGGCGCCGGAAGGGCCCACGAGGGCAACGCGCTCGCCGGCGGTGATGCGCAAGCTGAAGCGCTCGAGCGCCGGCGCGTCCGGGCGCGCCGCGTAGGCGAAGCTGACTGCGTCGAATGCGTATTCGCGCGGCGCCGCCGGCGCGGCGCGCGGCGCCGCCGGCGCGGCGATCGCCGGCTGCGCGTCGAGCAGCTCGAACAGGCGCTCGGTGGCGCCCGCGGCGCGCTGCAGGTCGCCCCACACCTCGGAAACGGTGCCGGCGCCGGTCGCCACCACGCCCGCATAGAACACGAACGCCGCGAGCTCGCCCGCGGACAGGCGCCCGGCCAGCACGTCGTGACCGCCCACCCAGAGGATCACGCCGACGGCGCAGAAGGCGATCAGCATGACGGCGGCAATCAGGGCGGACTTCTGCGCGAGGCCCGCGGCGGCCGCGGCATAGGCGGATTCGGCGTGGTGCGCGAACGCCGCGCGGTCCGCGTCCTCGTGCGCGTAGGCCTGCACCGTGCGCACCTCGTGCACCGCCTCGTCGACGTGCGCCGAGACGTCCGCGACGCGGTCCTGGCTGCGGCGCGACAGGCGCCGCACGCGCCGGCCGAGGAGCAGGATCGGCACCAGCGTCGCCGGCACGCCGGCGAGCACCAGCGCGGCGAGCTTCCAGCTGGTGAAGAACAGCATCGCCGCCGCCCCGGTCATCATGATCAGGTTGCGCACGAACATCGACAGGCCGTAGCCGATCACCTGCTGCACCACCGTCGTGTCGCTCGCCAGGCGCGACACCAGCTCGCCCGTGCGCGCGGTTTCGTAGAAGCCCGGCGAGAGCGCGAGCAGGTGATTGAACACCGTGCGGCGCAGGTCGGTGACCACGCGCTCGCCGGTCGTCATCATGAGATAGAAGCGAAAGAACGTGGCCACCGCCAGCGTCACCGCCACCGCTACCGCGGCGGCGAGCGCCTGGTCAAGAAGGCGCGGATCGCCGCTGCCGAAACCGGCGTCGACCACGTATTTCAGGCCCTGACCCAGCGCCAGCACGCAGGCCGCCGCCACCACGAGCGCCCCGAGCGCTGCCGCGACGCGCCAACGGTAGGGGGCGAGAAAACGCGCCAGGCGCGTGAGCGAGCCCATGCGCGCCACTCTACCGCAGCGCGCTAGCGGGCGTAAAAGCGGAACTGGTCGCCGCCCGCGCGCTTGGCGCGATACATCGCCGCATCGGCGTTCCGGAGCAGCGCCTCGCCGTCGCCGGCGTCCTCCGGATAGAGCGAGATGCCGATGCTGGCGCCCACGCGGATGTCCTCGCCTTCGGCGCGCAACGGCGCCTGCAGCGCGCGCAGGATCTTCTCCGCCACCACCTGGCCGTCGGACGCCGGCGCCAGGTCGGGAATCAGCACCACGAACTCGTCGCCGCCCTGGCGCGCCAGGGTGTCGGCCTTGCGCACGCAAGCGCCGAGCCGCTGGGCGACGTCGCGCAGCACGGCGTCGCCGGCGCGATGCCCGAAACGGTCGTTCACGCGCTTGAATTCGTCGAGGTCCACCAGCAGGATGGCAAGCCGCGCGTCGCGCCGCTGCGCCAGATGCAGCGCCTGGCGCAGCCGGTCGTCGAGCAGCCGGCGGTTGGGCAGGCCCGTCAGGGTGTCGTGATAGGCGAGGAAGCGCTCTTCCTCCTCGCGGCGCTTTCGCTCCGTGATCTCCTGCGATACGCCGATGAGGCGCATCGGCTCGCCTGCGGCGTCGAACAGCATCTTGCCGCGCAGCGCCGTCCAGTGGATCTCGCCGTCGCGCCCGACCAGGCGCACTTCAATCGCGTACGGCTCGCCGCGCGCCGCCGCGAGGCCGGCGGCATCGTAGCGTTCCAGGTCCTCCGGATGCACGCGCTGCCGGAACTGCGCCCGGGTCAGCGCCGCCGACTCCTGCGCGCCGGCCGCCGGCTCGCGTCCCCACTGCAGCCGGTCGCTGGCCGCGTCCCATTCCCAGACGTTCAGGTCCGCCGCATCGACCGCCAGCCGCAGCTTCTCGATGCCTTCGTGCAGCGCCGCCGCCGCCCGACGCTCCTCGCTGATGTCGCGCGCCGTGCCGGTGGCGCCGACGATGGCGCCCTGCGCGTCGCGCAGCGGCACGGCGTTGAACGACAGGTCGACGCTGGAGCCATCGCGCCGCAGGTGGCGCGTCTCGTGGCGGAACACCGGCTCGCCGGCCAGCACGCGGCCGAACACGACGATGTCGCGCTCGCGCAGCGGCAGCGCGGCCTGCTCGTGAAACGCGCGCCCGAGGAACGCCGCGGGGCGCCCGCCGTAGATGCGGCGCACCGCCTCGGGGTTGAGGTAGGTCCAGCGGCCCTCGAGATCGATCGACCACACCAGGTCGTTCGAGGTCTCGACCAGGCCGCGGTAGTGCGCTTCGCTCGCCTGCAGCGCGCGCTCCGCCGCGCGCCGCTCGGCGACCCGGTTCTCGACGAAGGCCGCGCCGACGCCCGGCTCAGGCGGCGACGCGCTCAACTTGCACCCGGCAATCGTAGAACGTGGCGCCGCCGCCCAGGTCGGCGACGCGCTGCGCGGTGAGGTTGTTGGCGTTGCCGCGATCCGGCGAATGCTTCTTCCACCACACCGAAGGCGCCACCACCACGCCCGGGCGCGGCCGGTCATTGACGTGCGCGCGCAGCCGCAGGCTGCCGCGCGCATTGAAGACGCGCACGGTATCGCCGTCGCGGATGCCGCGCGCCGCGGCATCCGCAGCGTGCATCTCCAGGCGCGGCTCGCCCTCCAGGTCGCGGAAGCGCTTCAGGTGCGCGAAGCTCGAATTGAGGAAATTGCGCGCCGGCGGCGAGATGAACTGCAGCTCGCCCGCCGCGGCGCCTTCCGCCGGCGGGTTGTAGAACGGCAGCGGGTCGAGTCCCTGCTGCTCCAGCGCCGCGCTGTAGAACTCGCACTTGCCCGAGGGCGTGGGAAAGCCGCCCTCGGCGAACGGCGCGAAGCGCGCGGGGACATCGAGGCGCTGCCAGCCGCTCTTCTTCATCTCGTCCCAGTCGATGCCGCGCATGCGCGGCTGCGACGAGGCGAGCGCCGTGCGGCAGATGTCCTCGTCGGAATCGCGGAAGCACGGCTCGTCGAAGCCCATGCGCGCGGCGAGGCGCCGGAATACCTCCGAGTTCGGCAGCGACTCGCCCACTGTGGCGATCGCCGGGTTGTTGGCCACCGCGTACAGGTGGCCGTAGGACTTGTGCACGTCGTAATGCTCGAGCTGCGTCGTCGCGGGCAGCACGAGGTCGGCGTAGTCCGCGGTATCGGTCATGAACGAGTCCATGACCACGCAGTACAGGTCCTCGCGGCGAAAGCCCGCCAGCACCTTGTCCGACTCCGGGCACACGGCGACGGGGTTGTTGTTGTAGACGATCACCGCCTTCACCGGCGGCACGGCCGTCGTGAGGGCGTCGCCGATCGCAGCATGATTGACGACGCGCGGCTTGCGCCCCGCCAGCAAGTCCGGGCGCTCGAGCGCAGCGTGGTCGAAGCCGTAGAAGTCCGCCGTGGTGAGGACGATGCCGCCCGCGACGTCGCGCCAGGCGCCCGTCAGCGCCGGCAGGCAGGCGATGGTGCGCGCCGCGATGCCGCCGCCGGCGTGGCGCTGCATGCCGTAGTTGAGGCGAATCGCCGCCGGCTTCGTGGTGCCGTAGGCGCGCGCGAGCTCTACGATCACGTCCTCGGCCAGGCCGCACACGCCCGCCGCCCATTGCGGCGTGTACCGTCGCGCGCGTTCGGCAAGCGCATCGAACCCCAGTGTGTGGCGCGCGATGTAGTCGCGATCGAGCAGGTCCCCGGCGATCAGCACATGCATCATGGCGAGCGCGAGCGCACCGTCGGTACCGGGCAGCAGCGCCACGTGCTGCGTGCATTTTTCCGCCGACAGGCTCCTGTAGGGGTCGATCGCCACCACCCGGGCGCCGCGGCGCTTGGCTTCCTGCACGCGCGACCACAGGTGCAGGTTCGACACCACCGGGTTCGCGCCCCAAAGCAGGATCAGCTGCGCCTCGTCGAAGCGCTCGGGATCCATGCCCACGGAGCCGCCGAGCGTCGCCTTGATGCCGGCCTTGCCGGCCGAGGAGCACAGCGTGCGATCGAGGATCGAGGCCCCGAGCCGATGGAAGAAGCGCCGGTCCATGGAGCTGTACTGCACCATGCCCATGGTGCCGGCGTAGCTGAGCGGCAGGATGGTCTGCGCGTCCTCGGCCGCGAGCGCCTTCAGGCGCGCGGCGATCTCGTCGAGCGCGACGTCCCAGGAGATGCGCTCGAAGCGGCCGCTGCCCTTGGGGCCGACGCGCTTCAGCGGGTGCAGGAGCCGCTCGGGCGCGTAGGTGCGCTCGAGATAGTGCGCGACCTTGGTGCACAGCGTACCCTGCGTGAAGGGCATCGACGGATCGCCCTGTATCTTCACGGCGACGCCGTCCTCCACGGTCACCAGCATGCCGCAGGTGTCGGGGCAGTCGTGCGGACAGGCAGCGCGGACGAGCATGGGCGAAATACTAACCCTGCCAGGCCTCGTCGAGCAGTTCGACCCAGTGCGCGACCGGCACGCCCGCGCCGCCCTGCAGGTGCACGAGGCAGCCCACATTCGCGGTCACGATGCCCACCGGCAGCCCGCTCTGCAGGGCCGCGAGCTTGCGGCCGCGCAGTTCCCGCGACAGCGCCGGCTGCAGTATCGAGTACGTGCCGGCCGAGCCGCAGCACAGGTGCGCATCCGGCACCGGCGCGAGCTCGAACCCCGCGCGCGCGAGGAGCGCCTCGGTCGTGCCGCGCAGCTGCTGGCCGTGCTGCAGCGAACACGGCGAATGGAACGCGATGCGGGCGAGGCCGGACCGTTCGGGAATCGACTCGAGCGGGATCACTTCGCTCGGGTCGCGGGCGAGCGCGGCGATGCGCGCGGCCTTGTCGCGGTACGCGGGGTCGTGCGCGAGCAGGTGGCCGTATTCCTTCACGGTCGAGCCGCAGCCGCTCGCGGTGACGACGATGGCCTGCACCTCGCCGCGTTCCACGAAGGGCCACCAGGCGTCGATCAGCGCGCGCATGTCGGCGCGGCCCGCCTCCTGGTCGTTGAGGTGAAAGCGCAGCGCCCCGCAGCAGCCGGCGCCCGGCGCTTCGATCAGCGAAACGCCGCACCGGTCCAGCACGCGTGCCGCGGCGGCGTTGATGCGCGGCGCGAGCGCCGGCTGCACGCAGCCGGCGAGCGCGAGCATGCGGCGCGCGTGGCGCGGCGCGGGCCAGGCGCCGGCCGGCGCAGCGGGCGCGGGCACCAGGCGCGGGAAGAGGAAGCGGAACATGCGCCCCAGGCCGAGGAGCGCGGCGAACAGCCGCGGCCGCGGCAGCGCGAACGCGAGCGCGGCGCGCTGGGCGCGCTGCCAGGGCGATCTCGGCACGCGTGCCTCGACGATGCCGCGGCCGATGTCGGCCAGGCGTCCGTACTGCACGCCCGACGGGCAGGTGCTCTCGCACGAGCGGCAGGTGAGGCAGCGGTCCAGGTGCAGCTGCGTGCGCGCCGTGGGCGCCGCGCCCTCGAGCACCTGCTTCACGAGGTAGATGCGGCCGCGCGGCCCGTCGAGCTCGTCGCCGAGCAGCTGGTAGGTCGGGCAGGTGGCGGTGCAAAAGCCGCAATGCACGCACTTGCGCAGGATGGCGTCGGCCTCCCGCCCCTCGGGCGTGTCGCGGATGAAATCGGCCAGTTCGGTCTGCATCGACGGGCCGCTATACTCGATCCATGCAGACGGTCATCGTCCTCGCCGCCCTCGCCGTACTCGCCGGCGTCGTGGCGTGGGTGGTCAACGTGGTGCGCAAGTACAACGAGCGCAAGGTCGTCGAGGGCGAGCGCGAGGCGCAGTTCCTCGCCGAGATGCTGCGCGCGAAGCCGCAGGCCGCGAAGCCAGCAGCGACGGCAGCGCCGGCGCCCGCGGCTGCCGCCACCCCTGCTGCGGCGCCGCCCGCCGACCCGATCGCCGCCGCGGGCGACGCGATCCGCGCTGCGCTGGCCGCCGGCCGCGGCGCCGATGCGGCGAAGGCGTTTCTGGCTGTGGTCGCCGAGCGCACCCGGCTCACGCTCGAGCCGGCGGCCTGGGAAGGACTCGGCCGCGCCCTGCTCTCGCAGGGCACGTATCTGGAGGCGGCCTGGGCGCTGCACGCCGGCGCTGCGCTCGCCGGCGATGCGGCGGGCGCGCAAAAGCGCTTGGTCGAAGTCGCGGTGCGCGCCGGCGACGCGGGGCAGGCGCAAAACGCGCTCAAGCTGTACGCCACGCTCCTCGCCAAGTATCCGCAGTCGCAGTACGCGGACTTCGTGCGCGCCAACATGAAGGAGCAGGAAAAGAAGGTGCCCAAGGCCTAGAACTCCGGGTACAGGCGTCCGGGATTGAACACGCCGGCCGGATCGAAGGCGGCCTTCAGCTCGCGGTGCAGGCGCGCGAGCGCCGGCGCGAGCGGCGCGAACACGCCTTCCGTCTTGTCGCCGCCGCGAAACAGCGTCGCGTGCCCGCCGGCGCGCGCCGCGGCGTCGCGCACCGCGCTGGCGTGCGCGCCGGCGCGCAGCCAGCGCAGCGCGCCGCCCCACTCGATCAGCGGCGCGCCGGGGAGCGCGAGCGGCGCGGCGGCCGAGGGCACCGAAAGGCGCCACAGCGGCGCCTCGCCCGCGAACCAGGCATCGGTCTGCTCGCGCATGCCCGACCAGAAGTGCGCGGCATCCTCGGCCGCGAGCGCTTCGCCTCCCAGCTTTTGCGCCGCCGCCTGCACCGCGCGTTCCGCGCCCGAGAGGCGCACGCAAAGCTCGCCGTCGCGCCAGGCGCTCGCCGATACCGGCAGCGGCGTGCCGGCCCAGCGGTTGAGCGATTCCAGCGCCTTGTCCTGGGGCAACTCGAGCCGCAGCGTACGCTCCGCGGCCGGCCGCGGCAGCACCTTGAGGGACACCTCCAGGATCAGGCCGAGCGTGCCGAGCGAGCCCGCGAGCAGGCGCGACACATCGTAGCCGGCCACGTTCTTCATCACGCGCCCGCCGAACGCGAGCTCGCGCGCGCGCCCGTCGATGAGGCGCGTGCCGAGCACAAAGTCGCGCAGCGCGCCGGCGGCCGCCCGGCGCGGGCCCGACAGCCCGGCCGCGACGCAGCCGCCCAGGGTCGCATGGGCGCCGAAGTGCGGCGGCTCGAAGGCGAGCATCTGCCCCTCGGCGGCGAGCGCGCCCTCGAGCTCGTCAAGGGGCGTGCCGCAGCGCGCCGTCACCACCAGCTCGGTCGGCTCGTAGTCGACGATGCCGGCGTGCGATCGCGTGTCGAGGACCTCGCCGCACGGCGCGCAGCCGTAGAAGTCCTTGCTGCCGCCGCCGCGCAGCTGCAGGCGCGCGCCGCGCGCCGCCGCGTCCCGGATGCGCTCGCGCAGCTCCGCCGACATCAGAAGCGCGGCAGCTGCGCGTGCCGCAGCTCGCCCCCGTGCACGTGGCCGCGGCTGAATTCCGCGCAGCGCGCGAGCGTCGGCACCGCCTTGCCGGGATTGAGCATTCCGGTCGGGTCGTAGGCGCGCTTCACGGCGTGGAACAGCTCCAGCTCCGCGCTGCCGAACTGCACGCACATCTCGTTGATCTTCTCCACGCCCACGCCGTGCTCGCCGGTGATGGTGCCGCCCACGGCGATGCATTTCTCCAGCACTTCGGCCGCGAACGCCTCGGTGCGCTTGAGCTCGCCGGCGTCGTTGGCGTCGAACAGGATCAGCGGGTGCAGGTTGCCGTCGCCGGCGTGGAACACGTTCGGGCAGCGCAGGCCGTACTTCTTTTCCATCTCGCCGATGAAGCCGAGCACCTCGCCCAGGCGCTTTCGCGGGATGGTGCCGTCCATGCAATAGTAGTCGGGCGAGATGCGGCCCATGGCGGGAAACGCCGCCTTGCGTCCGGACCAGAAGCGCAGCCGCTCGGCCTCGTCGCGCGACTCCGTGAGCCGCGTGGCGCCGGCGCGCGTCAGCACCTCCTTCACCTTCGCGATCTCGTCCTCGACTTCTTCGGGCAGGCCGTCGGCTTCGCACAGCAGGATCGCCGCCGCCTCGAGGTCGTAGCCGGCGCCGACGAACTCTTCGACCGCGCGCGTCGCCGGCCGGTCCATCATCTCGAGTCCGGCGGGGATGATGCCGGCCGCGATCACCGCCGCCACCGCGTCGCCCGCCTTGTGCAGGTCGTCGAAGGATGCCATGACGACACGCGCCGCCGGCGGCTTGGGCAGCAGCTTCACCGTGATCTCGGTGGCGACCGCGAGCATGCCCTCCGAGCCGACGATCAGCGCGAGCAGATCGAAGCCCGGGGCGTCGAGCGCCTCGGAGCCGAAATCGAGCGGCTCGCCATCCGCCGCAAACCCGCGCACGCGCAGCACGTTGTGCACCGTGAGCCCGTACTTCAGGCAGTGCACGCCGCCGGAATTCTCGGCGACATTGCCGCCGATGCTGCAGGCGATCTGGCTCGAGGGATCGGGCGCGTAGTACAGGCCGAAGGGCGCCGCGGCGTCCGAGATGGCGAGGTTCCTCACCCCCGGCTGCACGACGGCGATGCGCGCCACCGGGTCGAGACGCACGATGCGCATGAACTTGGCGAGCGAGAGCAGCACGCCGTCCCCCGGCGGCAACGCGCCGCCCGAGAGCCCGGTGCCCGCGCCGCGCGGCACCACCGGCACCTGCAGCGCGTGGCACGCGCGCAGCACCTGCTGCACCTGCGCCTCGGTCTCCGGCAGCGCCACCACCATCGGCACCTTGCGGTACGCGGTGAGCCCGTCGCATTCGTAGGGCCGCGTGTCCTCTTCCTGCCACAGCACGGCGCGCTCGGGCAGGAAGGCGCGCAGCGCCTGCGCCACGGCGCGCTGGCGCTCGCGCGCCGCTACAGGTAACGCTTCGCCCACGCCAGCCCCGCGACCGTGTCGCCCTTGGGGATGTACTCGCAGCCCATCCACCCCTGGTAGCCCAGGCGGTCGATGTGCGCGAGCAGGTAATCGAAATTGATCTCGCCGGTGCCCGGCTCGTGCCGGTCGGGCACGTCGGCGAGCTGCATGTGGCCGATCCTCGGCAGCAGGCGCTCGATGGTCTTCGCCAGGTCGCCTTCGACGATCTGCATGTGGAAGATGTCGTACTGCAGCTTCAGGTTGGCGCAGCCGGCCGCATCGATCACCTCGAGGCCCTGGCGCGAGCC
>JAOUGZ010000418.1 GCA_029865405.1 Betaproteobacteria bacterium | reverse complement strand
CTTGTGCACCTGCCATTGCTCTTCGCTCACGCCCACGATCGGCATTTCCCAGCGCGTGCGGCCGGCCGCCTCCGCGGCGTCGAGGCTGTACTCGTAGCGCTGCGACGTCGACTGGGTGAAGCGCAGGTTCTCGTCTTGCTCCCAGTACCAGTCGGAGGAGAGCTCGGTCAGGTCGCGAAACCGCGCCTCGTTCGCGCGCAGCGCCGCTTCCGCCTCCTTCAGGCCGCTCACGTCGGTGATCGTGCCGATCAGCCCCGCCACCGACCCGTCCGCGCGGCTGAAGGTCGCCTTGTTGTAGATGGTCCGGCGCATCTCGCCCCGCGCATCCTTGATCGCGGCTTCATAGGACTGGCTGCCGGGTTTCGAGAACAGCTCTTCGTCGCGGGCATGGTGCGTGCGGGCCAGCTCCGGATCCCCGGGGTAGAGCTCGAACACCGTCTTGCCGATGAACTTGTCGCGCGCGATGCCGAAGAAGCGCTCCCAGGCGCGATTGACGCCGAGGTAGCGCCCCTGCGCGTCCTTGAAGAAGATCGGTTGCGGCACCGCCTCGATCAGCTGCTGGACGAAGGCGAGCTGCTCGCGCAAGCCCTCGGCGGCGCGCATGGTCGTGGCGTTCTCGGCGAGCTGCAGCGCGCGCTGCCGGGCGCGCAATTGCGCCAGCACGAGCCAGAACAGCAGCACGCTGGTGAGAATGCCCGCCAGCAGCACGACCTCGGGCAGCTCGCTGCCGATGCCGAACGCCGCACGTTTGGGCGCGCTGAAGGTCAGGCGCCAGCTGCGCCCCGCCACATCCAGCGTCGCCGTCCGCCGCAGTGCGGCCGGCGCGAGATTCGGCGGCGCGGGGCGATCGGCGCCGAACGCCAGGACCGGATCGAACGGCGGGGCGCCCGCTCCCGAGAAGCCGAAGTCGTGGATCGCAAGGTCGAAATCCACGCCGATCTGCTGGCCAAGGTGCGCGTAAATGAAGTCCTCGACCCGCACCGCGGCGACGACCAGGCCGAAAAATGCCGCGCGCCGCTCCGCCACCGTGCCGGTCGGCATGTCCCAGCGGTAAAGCGGCATGCGCAGCGCCACCGACATCTGCCGGCCCTGGTCTGCGGCGAGCCGGATCGGTTCGGAAGCGCTCAATTCGCCTCTGTCGCGCACGTACTCGAGAGAGCCGCGGCGTTGCGGCTCGGACAGCAGGTCGAAGCCCAACGCGCCCTCGTTGCCCTTCATCGGCTCGATGTAGGTTACGACCAGGTACTCGTCACGCGCGCCCGCCGGGCGGATGGCGAAATCCGGATACCCGCGCGGCTCGACGCTGCGATCGCGGCGCACGCTTTGCTCGAAGGCGGCGCGCTGCCCGCCCGGCACATGGCGCACGAACGACACGAGGCGCACGCCCGGGTAGCGCCGCGCGGCCTCGAAGCGCGTCACGTAGCGCTGGAATTCGTCGCGCTCCAAGCGATTGTAGGCGGCGTGCAGGCCGCGCAGGCCGATCAGCATGGCGCTCGTGTCCTGCACGCGCCGGTCCAGGACTTCCACCGCCTGCGCCACGTCGTGCCGGAACTTGCCTTGGGCTTCCCCGGCAATCTCGCTGCTCTTGTAGCGCCAGGCGGCGAAGGTGACGGCCAGGCCGATGGCGAGCACGAGAAACGCGGGCCACGACCGGCTCACTCGGTCCCGAAGTCCTGCCCATTCGCCCGCGTGCCCCTCAGCCGCCACCCGCGCTCCCTCCCTGCCTCCTGGCGAAGGCGCCAGCCCTTAGCCTACTGGATGTGCGGCACGCGCGCTCGGCGTCCCCTGCCGGCTATGTCTTCAGGGGCTTGTAGCGGATGCGGTGCGGCCGCGCCGCCTCCTCGCCCAGGCGCTTTCTCTTGTCGGCCTCGTATTCCTGGTAGTTGCCGTCGAAGAACACCCACTGCGATTCGTCTTCGCTCGCCAGGATGTGCGTGGCGATGCGGTCGAGGAACCAGCGGTCGTGCGAGATGACCAGCACGCTGCCGGCGAACTCGAGCAGCGCCTCCTCCAGCGCGCGCAGCGTCTCGACGTCGAGGTCGTTGGAAGGCTCGTCCAGCAGCAGCACGTTCGCCCCCGACACCAGCATCTTGGCGAGGTGCAGCCGCCCGCGCTCGCCGCCCGAGAGCTGCCCCACCTGCTTCTGCTGGTCGGCGCCGCGGAAATTGAAGCGCGCGAGGTAGGAGCGCGACGGCATGGTGAATTTGCCCACCGTGATGCTGTCCTGCCCGCCGGAGATGTCCTCGAACACGGTCTTGTCGCCCTGCAGCGCGTCGCGCGACTGGTCGACGTGCGCGAGCTTCACCGTCTTGCCGAGCGTGATCTTCCCGGAATCCGGCTTGTCCTTGCCGATCAGCATGCGGAACAGGGTCGACTTCCCCGCGCCGTTCGGGCCGATGATGCCGACGATGGCGCCCGGGGGCACCTTGAACGACAGCTTGTCGATCAGCAGCCGGTCGCCGAAGCCCTTGGAGACGCTCTTGAACTCGATCACCTCGTTGCCCAGGCGCTCGGCGACCGGGATGAAGATCTCCTGCGTTTCGTTTCTCTGCTGGTGCTCGTACTGCGAGAGCTCCTCGAAGCGCGCGAGACGCGCCTTGGACTTCGCCTGCCGCCCCTTGGGGTTCTGCCGCACCCACTCCAGCTCGGCCTTCATCGACTTGATGCGCGCGGCTTCCTGGCTCTGCTCGACCTCAAGCCGCTTTTGCTTCTGCTCCAGCCACGACGAGTAGTTGCCCTCCCACGGAATGCCGCGGCCGCGGTCGAGCTCGAGGATCCAGCCCGCGGCGTTGTCGAGGAAGTAGCGATCGTGCGTCACCGCCACCACCGTGCCCGGAAAGCGCACCAGGAACTGCTCCAGCCACTCCACGCTCTCGGCGTCGAGGTGGTTGGTCGGCTCGTCAAGCAGCAGCAGGTCGGGCCTGGAGAGCAGCAGCCGGCACAGCGCCACGCGGCGTTTCTCGCCCCCGGACAGCACCTCGACCTTCTGCTCCCAGGGCGGCAGGCGCAGGGCGTCGGCGGCGATCTCCAGCTCCTGCCCGCTGCCCGCGGCGTTGACCTGGGCTTCCAGCCGCGCCTGCTCGGCGGCGAGCTTGTCGAAATCGGCGTCGGGCTCGGCGTACGCGGCGTACACCTCGTCGAGGCGCTTCTTCGCCGCGGCGAGATCGCCCTGGCTCTCCTCGACCGTCTCGCGCACGGTCTTCTTCGGGTCGAGCGCCGGCTCCTGCGGCAGGAAGCCGACCTTGATGTTGGACATGCGTACTACTTCGCCCTCGTGGTTCGGGTCTTCGCCCGCCATGATCTTCAGCAGGCTCGACTTGCCCGAGCCATTCAGGCCCAGCACGCCGATCTTGGCCCCCGGGAAGAAGTTGAGCGAGATGTTCTTCAGGATCTCGCGCTTCGGGGGCACGATCTTCTGCACCCGGCGCATGGTGTAGACGTACTGGGCCATCATTTCCCCTGCAGCGCGCGCCACACCTTCTCGGGGGTGAGCGGCATGTCGATCTCCTTCACGCCGAGCGCGTCGATCACCGCGTTGA
>JAOUGZ010000417.1 GCA_029865405.1 Betaproteobacteria bacterium | reverse complement strand
CCCAGTCCACGCTCGACGCCGTCAAGGCCAAGGGCTACGTGCAGTGCGGCGTCAACACCGGCCTGGCCGGCTTCTCGCAGCCCGACAGCCGCGGCGAATGGAAGGGCCTGGACGTCGACACCTGCCGGGCAGTGGCCGCGGCGGTGTTCGGCGACGCGAAGAAGGTGCGCTACACGCCGCTCACCACCCAGCAGCGCTTCACCGCGCTGCAATCGGGCGAGGTCGACGTGCTGGCGCGCAACACCACCTGGACCATCACGCGCGACACGAGCCTCGGCCTCAATTTCGCGGGCGTCAGCTTCTACGACGGCCAGGGCTTCATGGCGCCGAAGAAGCTCGGCGTGAAGAGCGCCAAGCAGCTGAACGGCGCCACCATCTGCGTGCAGCCGGGCACCACCACCGAGCTCAACCTCGCCGACTACTTCCGCGCCAACGGCATGAGCTTCAAGCCGGTGGTGATCGACAAGCTCGAGGAAGTGAACAACGCCTACTTCTCGGGCCGCTGCGACGTGCTGACCACCGACGTCTCGGGCCTGGTGTCGGTGCGCGGCTCGCGCGCGCCCAACCCGGCCGACCACGTCATCCTGCCGGAAGTGATCTCCAAGGAGCCGCTCGGTCCGGTGGTGCGCCACGGCGACGACCGCTGGTTCGACATCGTCAAGTGGTCGCTGAACGCGATGATCGAGGCCGAGGAGCTGGGGCTCACCTCGAAGAACATCGACCAGCAGGCCTCGAGCACCAACCCGTCGATCCAGCGCTTCGTCGGCGCGACCGGCGACATCGGCAAGATGCTGGCGCTCGACAACAAGTGGGCCTACAACATCATCAAGCAGGTGGGCAACTACGGCGAGTCGTTCGAGGCCAACCTGAAGCCGCTTGGCTTCGAGCGCGGCGTGAACGAGCTCTGGACCAAGGGCGGCATCCTGTACGCACCGCCGCTGCGCTAGGGCGCACCGCCTGTAACGCCCCGTGGCGGGCGCAAGCACACCGGGGCCGGGCGCCGCCGCTGCGCGGCGCTCGCCCTGGTCGTTCAACAACCCGCGCGTACGCGCCGTCGTCACCCAGGTCGTCCTGGTGGCGGCGGTGGCGCTCGGCATCTGGTACCTCGCCGCCAATACCGCGGCGAACCTGGAAGCGCGCAAGATCGCGAGCGGCTTCGGCTTCCTCGGCCGCGAGGCGGGCTTCGAGATCGGCGAATCGCCATTCGTTTCCTACGGCGCCGCCGACACCTATCGCAAGGCCTTCGTCGTCGGGCTGCTCAACACGTTCCGCGTCGCCGTGATCGGCATCGTCCTCGCGACCCTGATCGGCACGCTGATCGGGCTGGCGCGGCTGTCGCACAACTGGCTGATCGCGAAGCTCTCCTCGGGCTACATCGAGACCATCCGCAACATTCCGCTGCTGGTGCAGCTGTTTTTCTGGTACGCGATCATCTCGGAGAACCTGCCCGGCCCGCGCGAGGCGCTCAACCCGCTGCCGAGCGTCTACCTCAGCAACCGCGGCATCGTGTTCCCGGTGTTCGCTTCGCATCCGGTGCATGTGTGGATGGGCGTCGCCCTGCTCGCCGGGATTGCGGCCGCGTGGCTGGTGGCGCGCTGGGCGCGCGCGCGCCAGGCGCGCACCGGGCAGATCTTTCCGATCTTTTCCACGGGCACGGCGCTGATCCTCGGCCTGCCGCTCGTCGTATTCCTGGGCGCGGGCGCGCCGACGGCGTTGAACCGCCCCGCGCTCGCCGGCTTCAATTTCGCTGGCGGCGGCGTCCTCACGCCAGAGTTCGCCGCGCTCCTGGCGGGCCTGACGCTCTACACCGCGGCGTTCATCGCCGAGATCGTGCGCGCCGGCATCATCGCCGTCGACCGCGGGCAGTTCGAGGCCGCCGCGGCGCTCGGCCTGAGGCCGCGGCGCGCGATGCGCCTTGTCATCCTGCCGCAGGCGCTGCGCGTCATCGTGCCGCCGATGACCAGCCAGTACCTCAACCTCACCAAGAACAGCTCGCTCGCGGTGGCCATCGGCTACCCCGACCTGGTATCGATCGCCAACACGGCGATGAACCAGACCGGGCAGGCGATCGAGGGCATCGCGGTGATCATGGCCGTGTACCTGACGATCAGCCTGTCGATCTCCGCGTTCATGAACTGGTACAACGCGCGCATCGCGCTCAAAGGGGCGCGCCGATGAGCGCCCGACGTCCGCCCGCGGGCGCCTCGCCGCTGTCGTGGGTCATCGGCAACCTGTTCTACAGCGTGCCGAGCGCGCTGGCCACGCTGCTGCTCGTGTACCTCGCCTGGAAGGCGATCGTGCCGTTCGTCGACTGGGCGTTCGTCAACGCCATCTGGAGCGCGCCCGACTCCAAGCCGTGCCGCGAGGCGCGCGGCGCCGGCGCCTGCTGGGCGCTGATCACCGAGAAACACCGCTTCATTCTGTTCGGCACCTATCCCTACGAGCAGCACTGGCGCCCGGCGCTCGGCATCCTGCTGCTGATCGCGCTGTACGTGGTGAGCGCGATGCGCCGCTTCTGGCGCCCGGCGCTCGCCGGCCTGTGGCTCGCGGGCTTGGTCGCCATCGGCGTGCTGATGTGGGGCGGGGTGCTCGGGCTTACCTACGTGGAAAACGAGCGCTGGGGCGGGCTGATGCTCACGCTGCTGCTCGCCACCGTGGGCATCGCGTTCGCCTTCCCGCTGTCGATCGTGCTGGCGCTCGGCCGGCGCTCGCACATGCCGGCGGTGCGCATGCTGTGCATCGGCTACATCGAGCTGATCCGCGGCGTGCCGCTGATCTCGCTGCTGATCATGGCCTCGGTGATGCTGCCGCTGTTCCTGCCCGAGGGCCTGAGCATCGACAAGCTGCTGCGCGCGCAGATTGCGATGCTCCTGTTCGCCGCCGCCTATCTCGCGGAGGTGGTGCGTGGCGGCCTGCAAGCGGTGGCGCAGGGCCAGTACGAGGCGGCCGACGCCATGGGCCTCTCCTACTGGAAGAAGACCCTGCTCATCGTGCTGCCGCAAGCGCTGCGCGTCTCGATCCCGCCGCTGGTCAACACGTTCATCGGCTTCTTCAAGGACACTTCGCTCGTGGTGATCATTGGCCTCTTTGACCTGCTCACCTCGATCAAGGTGTCGATCGCCGAGCCGGCCTGGACCGGGTTCGGGGTCGAGGCCTACATCTTCGCCTCGCTCGTGTACTTCGCCTTCTGCTACGCCATGTCGCAGTACAGCCAGAATCTGGAGCGGGAGCTGGCGCGCGGCCGGGCACACTACCTCAGGGAGAACTGACCGTGGCCCAGCCGATGATCGAGATCAAGGGCGTCAACAAGTGGTTCGGCGCGTTCCACGTGCTGAAGAACGTCGACCTGGCGGTGGCGCAGGGCGAGAAGATCGTGATCTGCGGCCCGTCGGGCTCGGGCAAGTCGACGCTGGTGCGCCTCATCAACCGACTCGAGTCGCACCAGGAGGGCCGCATCGTCGTCGACGGCATCGAGCTCGCCGAGGACCTGAAGGCGATCGAGGCCATCCGGCGCGAGGTCGGCATGGTGTTCCAGAGCTTCAACC
>JAOUGZ010000030.1 GCA_029865405.1 Betaproteobacteria bacterium | reverse complement strand
CGTGGTCTCGCCGAGCTCCGGCTTGACCGTGATCGGCTGCACGTTGCCGAGCGCGTCCTTCGCCACCGCCACCAGCGTCACGCCCAGGTAGTTGGGGTTGCTGCCGCCGGCGTAGTCGGTATCGAAACGCCACAGGTTGCCCTGGAGATCGCCGCCGTAAACCGCCAGCGTCGTGTTGTCGACGATGCTGTTGGTCGACCAGCCGTTGATGCGTGCGAAGCCGCTGGGTGCGGCCGGCGTGCCCGCACCCGTGGCAAGGCGGTGCAGGATCTGGCCGGTGGTGGCGTCGAGGAAGTAGAGGTAGCCGCCACCGTTGCCAGTGCCGTCCGCCACCCCGTTGTTGTAGCCCGAGGTCACGAGCACCATCCACCGGCCGTTGATCTTGGTGATGATCGGGTTGCCGAAGGACAGGCCGACGTGGCAATCGCCGAAGAACGGCCCGCCTACCGGCACGCCCAGAGGGCCGACCGGCACGCAGCTGCTGGTATAGCCGAACTGCCACAGCGCCTTGACGCCGGCGACCGAGGGATTGGTGATGTCCAGCGCGTAGTAACCCCGGCCGCCCGCGTTGTAGCCGGCCACCAGGATGGTGCGCCAGTCGTCCGCGCTTGCGCACGGGGTCGTCGTGCAGATGTCACCCACCGCCGGCGATCCGTCGGTGAAGTAGCGGTGCGCGTACGGCTCGTTCGCCAGCATGTGGACCTCGGGGAGCATCGCGCCGGGAATGAAGGCCCAGCGCTCGACGCCGTTGCCGGCGTTGTTGCCCGTAAACACGTCGTCGCCCGTGGTTCCGGTCGTGATGCCTGCGGTCTGGAAGTACGGATCGTTGTTCACGTCGGTCTCGAACGCGTGCAGCATGCCGTCGTTCGACGCCGCGTATACGGTCCCGCTGCGCGGCTTGGTCGGATCGGGGAACCGCGCCACCGGGCAACCGCTGCCGGTGCCCTCGGTGCAGGCCTTGAAGGCCATGTAGCCGGTGTCGCCGTAGGAGAACGGCGACTTGCGCACGTAAGCCGGCTGCGCATTCACGATGTCGCCCAGCAGGCTGGCGCGCGCCCGGTACAGGTCGGACGCGCCGCGCGGAAAGGCGCCGGTGTTGTAGTTGGTGACGTCGCCGCGCACGTAATTGACCAGCGACTGCGCGGTGCCGGCAACGGTCCACTGCCCCTCCTGCGAGAGCGCGATGAGCGCCGGGTCGAAGTCGTTGACCTCGCCTGCCGTCAAGCCGGTGCCGTCGTTGCACCAGGCCGCGCCGACGTCCGCATTCACGCAGAAATGCTTCATGCGGTTGCCGCCGGTATCGGCGCTGTCGTAGGTGAAGATCTGCCGATCGGTGTGCAGCCTGGCGTCGAGCAGCTCGGCTGCCGACCACAGCCGGACCGCGGACACGGTGCCCGTGGACAGGTCGATGGTGCGGGCCCGCAGGTCGCCGATCCAGTCCGCGGTCTGGTACTGCGCGGTGAAGGCGAAGTTGTCGCCCGCCACCGGCTGCAGGTTCGAGGTCGCCGCCGCGGCGCCCGCGCCGACGCGCGCCTGGAGCTGCTCCAGCGTTTCGGCCAGGCCCTGCGCCACCTGATCCGGGCTCTTGGCGCTGAAGAACACGCCCCGGCCGCTGACCGCCGCGTGCCAGAGGTCATCCAGCGAGCTCGGTGCGCCGCCCACGGGCACGGGCCACTTCTTGGTGCCCTGCTTGATGTCGAAGAAATCGCCGCTGCCGGCGGTCTCGTAGTCCGGCCGGTAGGTGAGCTGCCCGTCGAGGCCCAGGCCGATGGTGAAGGTCACCATGTGCTGGTGGCCCGCCGTGTCCTTGTTGGTGGTCGGCACGGTATCGGCCATCCCCGGCCGCAGGTCGGTCTGGTAGTAGTACAGCGCCACGTCGGCCAGCGTGTTCGACGCGACCGGCGTGCCGCCGTCGTAGACGCCCTGGCTCTGCAGCGAATAGGGCGCCGTATCCGTGTTGTCCTGGTTGCCCATCGCGGTCGAGTTGTCGATGCGCCGCCCGACATCGCCGTTCCAGTAGCCGTCCGTGGACAGGATGGAGAAGTTCGGCTGGCAGGACGCCGTGACCGGGTCGTCGGCGGCCGCCGTCAGGCCGCCGGTCAGCCCGCCGCCGAACTGGCCGGCGTACATGAGGCCGACGCGGGAGAGCGCCTCGCGCAGAGGCGTGAATCCCGACGGGCTTTGCGCATAGAGCTTGGCGTACCAGTTGGCCCGGTGCGGATCGTCGTAGTCGGCGATCTTCAGGTACTTCGACGCCACCACGTTCGAGCCCACCGCGGTGCTCTGGCAGTTGTTGCCGCTTACCGGGCAGATCGTGATGAAGCCGACGCGGAAACCCGCGTTGAGGTTGGCGAACGCCCGCCCCGCCGCCGCCTTCATCATGTGCATGCGCGTACGGTGGTAGGCGTACCAGTTGGCAAAGTTGGTCATTTCCTCGATGTACGTGCAGGAAACGCCGACGCAGTCGCTGCGCAGCGGGCCTTTGGCGTAGGAATTCACCGCCGGCACGATCTCCGTGCGCGTGAACTGGCCGACGCCGATGCGCACGCGGCCGGTAAACGCGTTGGCGCCGCCGGCCATCTGCGAGGTCGTGGTATTGATCATCTGGCTGGAAACGCCCGCCGTGCCGCCGCATGAGGTGGTGCCCATGTTGCAGACCGTGGTGGACACCGTGCCGTCTTCGACGACGACCCAGCCGTTCGGTCCAGAGCCCAGGTTGACCGGGGCGATGATCGTTATGTCGTAGCTGCCGCTGGCGCTGAACGTGTAGGGGCCAGTGCCGCCGGGCGGCGTCACTGAGCAGCCCTGCAGCGCCGCGAGCAGGGCGTCGCGCGTGGCAGTGCGCCGGTTGTTGGCGGATGAGCCGTTGGTGACGATGATGCGGCTCGCCGCGCCGCTGGAGCCGCCGCCCGCCTGCCATTCGGCGCGATTGCTGCCGCCGACGGTAAAGGTCTGCGTCGAGCCGGGCGAGCAGCTGAGCAGTTGCTGGCCGTTCACCCGGATCGAGGTAATGGTGTTACCGACCGAGGCGGTGCTGATGGTGATCTCGCCGCGCGCGCTGACGGTTCCCACCGTCGTGGAATTGACCGTGATGGCCTTGCCGTTCTCGGCGGTGCCCGTGGCGATGGAGGTAACAACGACGTTCGCAGCGCTTTGCACAGCCACGTAGGTGCCGTTTGCCGGTCCAGCGTTGATCGCAGCCACGATCTGGCTCGCGACCGTGCTAGGCGCGGTCCCGCCCGGCACCGGGATCGCGCCGGAGATGACCTGGGTCGCGCCGATCGTAATGGCGGTAATGCTGCCGCCCGCGGCATTGATCGACGTGACCTGGATGTTGCCCTCCGACTGGCGCGCCGGCACCGTGCCGTTGACCGTGGTGCCGATATGCTTGGCGTAGATGAAATTGCCGATCTTCTTGCGCTGGCAATTGGTCATCGTCGTGTTGTTGTCGCACCAGCGCACGCCGGAGAACGTGTGCGCCGCCGTGACCGCCGCGCCCGCCGCGCAGTTGGTGAGCTCGAGGTCGGTGCAGAACTCCGGCGCCGGATACAAATGCACCGAGGGATTGATCGAGGAGCCGCTGACGCAGTTGGTGCGCGCCGCGTCGCTGCAGAACTGCCGCGTCTGCATGCGGTAGGAGTACGGCGAGGCATTGATGTATTTCACGCTGCCGCCGCTGTCGCGGCCATAAGGGAATGCCGCGTTCGGGTAGTCGTAGCCCGAGTTCTGCCGGCAGGTGCCGCTGGTCGGGGCGTCGCCCTGGTTCTGACACCAGACGCGGTCCTGGTAGCCGGTGACGAGGTTGTCGGTGCTGGTGCTCTGATAAGGATTGGACAGCACCGCCGTCCAGCTCGCGGTGTTGGCCTTGTTCTGCGAGGCCATCTCGGTCCCGTCGGCGTTCAACGCGGGGCGGTAGCGCAGTGCCGGGTTGTAATAGACGGAGTTGAAGTCCGCGCTGTTGTACGCCGGGTCGCCGAAAATGCAGGCGTCGGGGCTGCCGTCGATTGTGCCGCCGCTGTCGTCGCCGGCGTCGAAACAGCCCGCGGTGGTGCTCGTCGGGTTGTGGCTGTCGTTGACGTAGTCGGGCATGTAGTCCGAGGCCATGGAGCCCGAGTCGTCGAGGATGAACATCACGTTCGGCTTGATCGAGCTGGCGCCGGTGCCGAGCGGGTCGGTCGAGATGTTGAGCTGCTGCGCCGCGGCGAGCAGCGGCACGGTGCAGCCGAGCACGCCGGCCAGAGCCAGGGTGCGGGCGACGAGGAGCTTGCGGGTTTGGGTTTTCATGACGTTCTCCAGCGACGTTTGGCCGCGCCTACTTCAGCATGGCCTGAACGAAGCTCAGGGTGTTGCGCGGCCCGAGGATGCGGACCGTAACGCGGTAATAGATGACGGTGGGCGCGGGCAGCGGGGCCCCGCCGTAGCTGACGGTCCCCTTGGTGCCGCCCTCGGTGGGACTGCCGCCGGTGCCCGAAGTCCTCACGCAGTTGGCGCCCGGCCCCGTTCCGGCGCCCGGGTTCTGGCACATGCGGTGCACGACGTAGCGCACTTCGTTGCCGGCGCTGTCGGTACCGACGGGTACGGTCGACAAAGCCCAGTCGAACGGCGTGCCGACGCCCGCGCCGATCAGATCGAGATTCGCCTGCCAGGTCGCGTAGTAGTAGTTGGTGGGCTGGTCGTTGTCCAGGGCATTCTTGTTCGCCACCAGCGTGTTCCTCAGGAACACGCGCGCGGCTTCCACGCCCCAGTCCCCGGCCGCGGTCGCGCCCTGGCGAAACGCGAGGTTGCCCGCCACCAGGACGTTGGTATCCACCGAGCGCATCAGCGCGATGCCGGTCAGCGTCATCGCGACGAGCACGATGAGCGCGACGAACAGGATGACGCCCTGCTGGGCCCTGCGGGCAATGCGCGCGCGGCGGTTCATTCGGGCCTCCACATCATGTTGCGCAGCGGCACCACGGTCTCGAACACGCGGTACTTGTGGCAGCTCGGCAGCGCGCCGGGGGCGTTGAACGTCAGGAAATCGCCGCCCGACCAGGTCGGCCGGTTGGCCGCGGTCGTTGCTTCGCACGGGCCGCCCGGCGTGCTGGGTTTCTCAAAGTGGTCGCTGCGCGCCAGTACGGCCAGGCGCACGGCGATGACCTGCATGATGTCGGTGGCGTTGAAGTTGGTGAGGGGCCCTCCCGCGGGAAGCGTCTTGGTCCAGAGGTCGACGTCGCCGTCGCCGTCTATGTCCTTGCCGTACTGCGCCTGCAGGTCGACGATGCCGTCCATCAGGTCCTGGGTGACGTAGCCCGGCTCGGTCAGGAACCTGAGCTGGTCCGTCACTTGCAGTTTTCCGAGATTTACGTCGCGCAAAGGTTGCGTGTACTGGATGCCGAAGGTCTTCCACACCGGCCGCGCACCCAGGTTGAAGACGCGCGTCTGGTCCTGGGCGAACGTCGGCAGGCCGCCCGGCGGATTCCACAGGTTCGGCGCATGCACCAGCGACTCGGAAGCGACGCCGGTCACCTGGAACATGGCGCATTTCGTGCCCTCTTGCAGGACAACGAGATCGTTCGGTTCGATTCCCGCGACGCCGTCGGGCTTGATGTCCGCCGTCATGGGATTCAAGGGCGCGATCAGGCGCGTGGACAGCGCGCGCTCGTTGTCGGAGCCGTAGAACACGCTGATCGTGTCCGGTCCGGTGTTCGGGCCGGCCGCCGTGTCCAGGTTCGTGATGATGAGGGGGTACAGCGTCAGCCCGTTGCGCGAATTCATCATGCTCGCGTTCGGCGGGAACGTGTACTTGAGATCGTAGTAGTACTGGATCGCGCTGCAGCCGGCGTTCGTCAACGAGTCGCAATTGCACTCGAAGGCGAAGCTGCTGTTCAGGCCGAAACCTGCCTGGCGGATGTCGCGCTCCAGGGCAAACAGCGCAATCGCGCCGTTCGTCTGCGCGCCACCCGCCGCCGTGGTCGAGCGCTTGTGCTGCTCGTTGGTCAGGTAGATGTGGGTGATGATCACGATGCCGATCAGCCCGATGGCGGCACCGACCATCAGCTCGACGAGGCTCATGCCGGCGGCGCGCCGGAGGACGGTTTGCGTTTTCATTGGCGGGAGACGAAGCCGACGATTTCGAATCTGCGTTCCTGCGTCTCGCCCGGCTGCAGCCAGAGCACAGTGACCGTCACCTGGTTGGGCGGGGCGCCATCGCCCGCGTAGGAGGGGCCGGGGACGACGTCGATCGAGGGCACGCGCTGCGCGGAGCCGAGGTCGATGCCGGGCAGCAGAGCCTCGACTTGCTGGCGCCATGCGGTGCGTGGGGGGTAGTTGCCCGGGTTGTCGACGTCGTCATACAAAGTGACGTTCGCCATGTCCAGCCGGATCTGGTTGATGATGCCGTTGGCAAGGAAAGCAGCCTCGGTACGGTAGCGCGCGTCGGCGGTGTTCTTCACCGCCACGGATTGCATGCCGATCAGCGCCAGGATGCCGATGGAGAAGATCAGGATGCCGAGCAGCGCTTCGATCAGCACCACGCCCGCTTGCTTGTTCATGTCGAATCGCGTCATTGGTCGCTCCTCAGCACTTGCGCGGGTCGCCGTCTTCGGTAACTGCCGGGTCGCACATGCGCACCGAGCCGCTCGCGCTGACCACGACCTGCAGGCAGCGCATTGGCTCGCTCCCGGCCGGCGTCCTGCAGGCGCCGCCGCTGGGATTGCTGATGTTGATCTGCATGGCGCCGAGGGCGCTGCCGAGCCCGTTGAACGTCACGCCGGCGGTCGCCGCGGTGACGACGGCATTCTGCGAGCCTTCCTCGCCGCTTCGCTTTTGCAGGATGAACGGGTCCACCGTCTCCGAGGCCTCCTCGTGGCACAGGGAGGTGGGGTCGGCCATGCTCACCACCCAGTTGCGGCCGTTCGCGGCGACGTTGCAGCTCGCGTCCAGCGTATCGACCAGGTTGAAGCGCACCGGCCGGTTGCGCCGCAGCGCTTCGGCACGCGCGAGCTGCAGCCCCGCAACCATCGCCTCGGCGCTGTTGCGGATCTGCGTGTTCTGCACCCACGCGGAGAGGTTGGGCAGGCCGAGCATCAGCACGATGCCGAGCACCGCGACGGTGATCAGCAGCTCGATGAGCGTGAAGCCGCGGGCGCGAGTATGGCGACGCATCAGCATTGCGAGGGCTTCTTCCTCACCCAGCAGGCGGCGGCGCTGGCATAACCCTTGTCCGCCATTGGGGTGGAGCCGGTGACGACCGTCGTCTTGGTGTTGCCATGGTTGACGGTGAACGCGATGCCGTTGAGCTGCTCCGCCGCCCTGCCGGTGGCCGTCAGCACGTACTCCTGGTCGCCCACGGCATTGGGGTTGGAAGAGGCGCAAGTAAAGTCGAAGTACTTCGTTCCCTGCACGGTGGGCGTGTTGCCGCCCGGAATGCCGCAGGTGCCGCCGGCAGTGGTGGTGCTGTAGCGCCGGTTATCCAGGTAAGACTGCTCCATCTTCACCCGCAGGTCCGCCAAGTGCGCGTAGGCCTCGGAGAACTTGCTGCGGGTTACGTAGTCCGTATAGGCGGGCAAGGCGATGGCGGACAGGACGGCGATGACCGCGACCGTGATCATCAGTTCGATGAGCGTGAATCCCCTTGCAAAACGCATGTTTCCTCCTGTCTGTGGTCAGGATGCTAGGCAAGCTCGCGCGGCGCGGCAAAATCAGTCGACCAACGGCCGGAAAGCGGCCGCGGACGGCGAGGCGCCCCGCAGCGAGCGTGAACTGCGTCACGCCGCGGCGCTGCGGGCAAGGCCGTGGCGTATAATTCGCGCCACTTTGACGCACACTGCTGGTGTAGCTCAGCTGGTAGAGCAACTGATTCGTAATCAGTAGGTCCCCCGTTCGAGTCGGGGCACCAGCACCAAGAAGGCACCCGATGGCCGCGCGCATCCTGGTGGTGGACGACGATGAGGGCATCCGCGACCTGCTTCGCATTCATCTCACGTCGGCGGGATACGAGGTGGAGGTGGCGGCCGATGCCATCATCGCGGGCTACCGGATCCTGAAGGCGCCGCCGGACCTGATCATCACCGACGTCAACATGCCGCACATGGACGGGTTCGAGTTCGTGGCGGCCCTCAAAGCCGACACCTCGCTCCCGCGCATCCCGGTGATCTTCCTCACGTCGGTCGAGGACGGCGACTCGCGCGGGCGCGAGCTGGGTGCCGTCGGCTACGTCACGAAGCCGGTGCGCGCCGACCGACTTTTGTCGCTGGTGGCGCAGCACGTGCCGGGCGGCGCGATCCCGATCGGCTGAGCCGTTTCCGACGGCAGGCGCTGCCTCGCGCGTCGTGGTTCCTACTGCCGCTGCGCGCAATCGTGCAGCGTCGCACCCTCGAAATCCTGCGCGATGGCCCTAAGCCGCGCCGCCAACGCCGCATCGACGCCGCGCACCTGGAACCAGACCTTGGGCACGCGCGTCTCGCGCCGATCGATGACCGCCGATCTGACGTTCTTTGCGCGCAGGGCCTGCAAATGGGCCCTGGCGGCGTCCTCGGTGCTGAACACGCCGAGCGACAGCGACCAGCGCAAGGGGCCCGAGTCCTGCAGGATGAAGTAGTCGTCCACGCCCAGCTTCTTCAGCTCGGCCGCCTTGCGCAGCGCGGCAGCGCGGCTGCCCTGCGGCGGCAGGTGTACCCACCAGCTGGCGGTTTCTTCGCCCCGGTACTGCGCCAGCCCGGCGCCGAGCGCGAGCGGCTCGAGGCGCTGGGCGGCGCGGCTCGCGTCGCCCGGATTGAAGCTGCCCCATTCCAGGCAGGTGATCGGCACGGGCTCGGGCGCCGCCGGTTTGGGCGCCGCCGGCCTGGGCGCCGCCGGCTGCGGCACCGGTGCCGCAGCGCGCGCGAGCTCGCGCTCGGCAACGATGCGCAGCTTGTCCGGTTCAAGCTGCCGGGCGAGCGGCTGCCGGTCGACCGCCGGGTCCGGCGGCGCGAGAAACCGCGTCCACGCAAAAAAGCCGAGGTTCGCGGCGAGCAGCAGGAGAAACAGCAGCCTCACGACCAGGCGATCCGGGCCAGGCCTTCCAGCACCAGGTTCTCCACGTAACGGCAGGGGATGTCGAGCTGCTCGATGAGGGACGGGCCGGCACCGCCCGACACCAGGCAGTGCGCGCCGGGACCCGCCAATCGGTACATGCGCTCGACGGCGCCCGCCTGCGCGTGCCGGCAGCCGGATTCGATCGCGTCGACGGTGTTGCGCGGCGTGGCCACGAACCGCCCCTCCTGCAGCGGCAGGCGCCCGGTATGCTCGTGCAGCACGAAGCGCATCAGGTCGACGCCGGGCAGGATCAGCCCGCCCAGAAACTCGCCCGTCGCCGACAGCAGGTCGGCGGTCGTGGCGGTGCCTGCCTGCACCACCAGACAGGAGCCGGACTGCAGCGCGCGCGCCGCCACCAGCGCCGCCCAGCGATCTGCCCCGAGCTGTGCCGGGTTCTCGTAGCGGCTCGTCACGCCGCAGCGCTCCGCCTCGCCTTTCAGCCAGAAAGGCTCGGCGTCGAAAATGCTGGTCCAGTTGACGAGCAGCTGGTGGGCGCCGTCTCCCGCAACATTGGAGATGACGATGCGTTCCGGGTTCTCGTGCGTCGCCGCGAACGGGTTGATGTCGTGGTTGGCTGCCGCGAACTCGATCAGCGACACCGTGGCGAGGCTCGACCAGCCGCGCCCATCGTGCCAGCCCCACTTGACGCGCGAATTGCCGGCATCGATGGCGAGGATCATGCCAGGGCCACGCGGCCGTTGCGCACGGTACGCACTCCGCCGTGCGTGCGCAGTTGCAGCGCGCCGTCGGCGGCGAGCCCATCGGCCACACCGGCGAGAACGCGACCGTCCGCCAGCCGCACGCGCAGCGCCTTGCCCGCGTAAGCGTGCAGCGAGTCCCAGTCGCGGCGAAAGGCCTCGAACCCCGCAGTGTCGAAGTCGCGCAGAGCGGCGAGCAACTCGCGCGCGAGCGCGCCGATGACGGCGTTGCGCCCGGGCAGCGGCCGCAGCACATCGTCGAGCGCCACGACGCGGCGACGCAACCGACTCGCGAGCGCCTGCGCATCGCGGTGATTCACGCCCACCCCGATGACGGCGAGGCTGCCGGTGCCCTGGGCGCAGGTTTCCACCAGGATGCCGCCGAGCTTGGCGCCGCGCACGAGCAGGTCGTTCGGCCATTTCAGCGCCGCGTCGGCCGCGCCGAGCGCGCGCAGCGCGCGCACCGCGGCGACCCCGGCAACGATCGAAAGACCGCCCAGTTCGCGTGCCGGGCGCGCGAGCGGCAGGCCGAGCGACAAGAGCACGCCGCAGCCGGGTGGGCTGTGCCAGCGCCGCCCGCGTCGCCCGCGGCCCGCAGTCTGCTCGTCCGTCGCGAGCAGCAGGGGCCGCTCGGGCCGCTCGCGAAGCAGCACGGCGTTGGTCGACGCACAGCGCCCGAGGATGCGCACATCGACGCCCGGGACGCTTATGGCGTCTGCATTGAGCCGATCCATCGGCGCTAGTGTACGGTTTACGCCGCGCCGAAGGCGAAATCGCGCCCCGGCGCCGCCTCGAAAAGCGCCCGGGTGTACGCGTGGCGCGGCGCGCCGAAGACCTCGATCGCCGGACCGTACTCGACGATGCGGCCCTCGGACATGACCGCCACATGGTCGCAGATCTGGGCCGCTACGCGCAGATCGTGGGTGATGAAGAGCATGGCCAGGTTCAGGCGATTGCGAATGTCCTCCAGCAGCTCGAGCACCTGCGCCTGCACCGAGACGTCGAGCGCCGAAACCGCCTCGTCGGCGATCAGCAGCTCGGGCTCCTGGGCGAGGGCGCGCGCGATGCAGATGCGCTGGCGCTGGCCGCCGGAGAACTGGTGCGGGTAGCGGCTGAGCGAGGCCGGATCCATGCGCACCAGCTCCATCAGCTGGCGCGCTCGCTCGATCGCCCTTGCGCGCGGTACGCCGTAGTTGACCGGACCTTCGATGACGGCTTCGAGCACCGTGCGGCGCGGGTTGAGCGAGCGGTACGGGTCCTGAAACACGATCTGCACCTTGCGCCGCAGCGGGCGCAGCTCGGACGCAGACATCTTCGCGATGTCCTGCCCGTGCAGGCGGATTTCGCCGGAGGTCGGGTCGATGAGGCGGATGATGCAGCGTGCGACGGTCGACTTGCCGGAGCCCGACTCGCCGACGATGCCCAGAGTCTGGCCGCGCCGCAGCTCGATCGAGACGTCCTGCGCGGCATGCACCTCGCGGCGGCGGCCGAACCAGCCGCGGTCGACGTAGGTCTTGCACAGCTTGACCGTGCGCAGCACCGGCGCGGAGGCGCCTTCGGCGCTGCGCCCGTGCGGCTGCAGCGTCGGCACCGCGCCGATCAGCATCTTGGTGTAGTCGTGGCGCGGGCGCTTCAGCACCTCGTCTTTCGCGCCCATCTCGACCAGCTCGCCGAGGCGCAGCACCGCCACGCGGTGGGCGATGTCGGCCACCACGCCGAAGTCGTGCGTGATGAACAGCACGCCCGTGCCGTGGCGGCGCTGCAGTTCGCGGATCAGCTCGAGAATCTGCGCCTGCGTGGTGACGTCGAGCGCCGTGGTCGGCTCGTCGGCGATCAGCAACGCCGGCTCCAGCACCAGCGCCATCGCGATCATGATGCGCTGGCGCTGGCCGCCGGAGAGCTGGTGCGGGTACGAGGCCACGATACGCTCGGGGTCGGGGAGCGCCACCTCGCGCACGATGTCCAGGATCTTCGCGCGGCGCTGCTCGGGGGAGAGCGGCGTGTGCTCGCGCAGCACCTCGTCGATCTGGTCGCCACAGGTCATCACCGGGTTGAGCGCGGTCATCGGCTCCTGGAAGACCATCGACATGCGCATCGCGCGCAGCTCGCGCAATCGCTCGGCGCCAGCCTGCACGATGTCCTCGCCCTCGAGCAGGATCGCGCCGCCCGTCACCGGCAGCGCCTGGGGCAGCAGGCCCATGATGGCCTGCGCGATGACCGACTTGCCGGAGCCGGATTCGCCCACCAGGCAGACGATCTCGCCGCGGTCCACGGTGAAAGAGACGCGCGCGGCCGCCTCGCGCCGGTCGCCGCCCGTCGGCAGGGCGATGGTGAGGTCGCGGACTTCAAGGACGCTCATAGGGGGTCCGGGGGAGAGATGTTTTCCCCCGGCCTATACGCGCTTTGCCATCTTCGGGTCCAGCGTGTCGCGCAGGCCGTCGCCCAGGATGTTCACCGCCAGCACCGTGACCGCGAGAAATACGCCGGGAATGAAGATGTTGTGCGGAAACTCGATGAACTGGCGGCGGCCCTCGGCCATGATGTTGCCCCAGGTCGGGATGTCGGGCGGCAGGCCCACGCCGAGGAACGACAGGATCGCCTCGACCAGGATCGCGGAAGCGCAGATGTAGGTGCCCTGCACCACCAGCGGCGCGATGGTGTTCGGCAGGATGTGGCCGAACATGATCTTCCAGGTCGGCGTGCCCAGAGCCACCGCCGCCTCGACGTAGGGCTCCTCCCGGATCGACAGCACTAGCGAGCGCACGAGGCGCGTCACGCGCGGGATCTCCGGGATCGAGATCGCGATGATCACCGTGACGAGGCTGCCGCGCCACATCGCCACCAGCGCGATGGCGATCAGGATCGCCGGGATCGCCATCAGCCCATCCATGAAGCGCATGAGTATCCCGTCCAGCCAGCGCAGGTACCCGGCGGAGAGCCCGCACACGATGCCGAAGGCGAGCGACAGCAGCGCTGCCAGCAGGCCCACCATGAGCGAGACGCGCGTGCCGTACATCACCCGGCTGTAGATGTCGCGGCCGAACGAGTCCGAGCCGAACAGGAACTTGTGCTTGATGTAGTCGCCGTCCAGCGTGGTGATCTCGCCCGTCTTCCCCGGCACCAGGTCGCGGCTCGCCGCGTCGAACAGCGTCGGGTCCACCGTGCCGAGGAGCGGCGCCGCCACCGCCACCAGCACCAGGAGCGCGAGCACCACGCCGCCGAGGCGCACCGACCAGTTGCGCCGCACGCGCCGCCACGCGCTTTCGTGCGACGCGACGTTCGCGGCCTCGACCGACTGTGCGTTCGGGTCCATCAGTACCGGATGCGCGGGTCGAGGAACACGTAGGAGAGGTCGACCGCGAGGTTGACCCCTACGTACACCAGCGAGAAGAACAGGATCACGCCCTGGATGGTGGGGAAGTCGCGCGCCAGCACCGCGTCGACCGTGAGCCGCCCGAGGCCCGGGATGGCGTACACGGTCTCGGTCACCACCACGCCGCCGATCAGGAGCGCAATGCCGATGCCGATGACCGTGACGATGGGCACCGCGGCGTTGGCGAGCGCGTGGCGGATCAGCACCTGCGCTTCGCGCAGGCCTTTGGCGCGCGCCGTGCGGATGTAGTCCTCGCCCAGCGCCTCGAGCACCGACGCGCGCGTCACGCGCGCGATCAGTGCGATGAAGATCACCGACAGCGTGATCGAGGGCAGGATCAGGTGCTGCAGGTAGGGCCAGAAGCCGTCCGCCAGGCGCTTGTAGCCCTGCACCGGCAACCAGCCGAGCTTCACCGACACGATCCAGATCAGGATGTAGGCCAGCACGAAAACCGGGATGGAGAACCCCATCACCGAGAAG
>JAOUGZ010000416.1 GCA_029865405.1 Betaproteobacteria bacterium | reverse complement strand
TTCCAGGTGGTGCCCGGGATCACGGCGGCGGCGGGCTGCGCGTCCTACGCCGGCATCCCGCTCACGCACCGCGACCACGCGCAGTCGGTGGTATTCGTGACCGGCCACCTGCAGGACGGCAGCCTCGATCTCAACTGGCGCGCGCTCGCGCAGCCGCAGCAGACCATCGTGTTCTACATGGGCCTTGTCGCGGTCGACCAGCTGTGCGCGCGCCTCGTCGAGCACGGCCTGCCCGCGGGCACGCCCTCGGCGCTGGTGCAGGCGGGCACCACGCCGCAGCAGCGCGTGCTGACGGGGACGCTCGCCACGCTGCCCGGCATCGTCGCGGCGGGCGAGGTGAAGGCGCCCACGCTCATCATCATCGGCGAGGTGGTGCGGCTGCGCGAGCGCCTCAAATGGTTCGAGCCGGCGGCATGAGGTTCGTCGACATCGCCAAGGCAGGCGAGCTGCGCGAGGGCGCGATGCGGTGCTTCGAGATCGCCGGCCGGCGCATCCTGCTCGCCAACGTCGGCGGACGCCTTTGCGCGGTGGACGATACCTGCACGCATGAGGATGCCTCGCTTTCCACGGGCGTGCTGAAGGGCGAGTTCGTGAAATGCCCGCTGCACAACAGCCGCTTCAACGTCTGTACCGGCAAGGCGATGGAAGAGCCGGCCGAAGAGGACTTGTGCACCTACCCCGTGCGCGAGGAGGGCGGGCGCGTGCTGATCGGCGTGCCCAGGGAGGGCGCATGAGCGCGGACCTGATGAGCTCGATCCTGAAGCGCATCGCCACCGGGCCGGAGCTCTCCAAGGACATCTCGCGCGAGGAGGCGCGCGAGGGCATGCGCCTCGTGCTCGACGGCGCGGTGGATCCGGTGCAGGCGGGCGTGTTCCTCATAGCGCTGCGCATGAAGCGCGAGACCGACGACGAGAACCGCGGCCTGCTCGAGGCCATCCGCAACGCGACGCTGCGCGCGAGCGCGAGCGTGGACGACGTGCTCGACCTCGGCGATCCGTACGACGGCTACAACCGCACGCTGCCCGCGGCGCCGTTCCTCCCCGCCGTGCTCGCGGCCTGCGGCGTGCCGACGGTCTCTCACGGGGTGCAGAGCATGGGGCCCAAGTACGGGGTCACGCACCGGCAGGTGCTCGCCGCGGCGGGCGCGCCCGTGGACCTCACGCCCGAGCAGGCGGCGGCGCGGCTCGCCGATGCGCGCACTGGCTGGGCTTACGTGGACCAGAAGGCGTTCTGCCCGAAGCTGTACGCGCTTACCCACCTGCGCACGCTCATCGTCAAGCGGCCCGCCATCACCACCGCCGAGGTGCTCGCCGGGCCGATTCGCGGGCGTCGCCGGACGCACCTGGTCACCGGCTTCGTGCACAAGCCCTATTCGCGCGTCTACGCGCTCCTTGCGCGCCACGCGGGCTTCGACACAGCGCTCATCGTGCGCGGCGTCGAAGGCGGCGTGATCCCCGGCCTCACGCAGACCGGGAAGGTGTTCCGGGTGCTCGGCGCTGCCGAGGAGGTGCCGGTGGAGTTCAAGCCGGCCGAGCTCGGCATCGAGCAGTCGGTGCGCGCGCCGCGCATGCCCGGCGCGAGCGACGAGGGCGAAGCGCCGCTGGACGCCATCGCCGTTGCGAAGGCCGCCGCGCAGGCCGGAAGGGCGGCGCTCGAGGGCGAGCCCGGCCCCACGCGCGACTGCCTGGTCTACGGCGCGGCGTTGTGTCTCTGGCATCTCGGGCGCCACGGCTCGCTCACGCAGGCGGCCGACGCGGCGCGCGCCGTGCTCGACGGGGGCCAGGCGCGGGCGCGCCTGCATCAGGCGATTTGATGCACGCCTTTACATCTCCGATTGGCGAGGCGCGCTCGCCGCGCCAGAATTCGGCATGAACGAAGTCGATCCCGCGCAAATCGTGCCGTACGTCAGCGGCGGCGCGTTCGCGCTCGCCTTCATCTTCGGCGCGGTGGGCAACAAGACCGATTTCTGCACCATGGGCGCGATTTCGGACTGGGTCAACATGGGCGATACCAATCGCCTGCGCATGTGGCTGCTGGCGACCGCGGTGGCGCTCCTCGGCACGAGCGCGCTCGCGCTCGCCGGCGTGGTGGATCTTTCCAAGTCGATCTACCCGGGGCCGAATTTCACCTGGCTGTCCTACGTCGTCGGCGGTTTTCTCTTTGGCGTGGGCATGACCCTGGGCTCGGGCTGCGGCTCGAAGACCCTGATCCGCATCGGCGCCGGCAACCTCAAGTCCCTCGTCGTGTACGTGTTTCTCGGCATTGCCGCCTACATGACGCTGAGGGGCCTGTTCGGCGCGTTCCGCGTCGGCGTGCTGGAGCAGGCCGCCGTGACGCTGGCGCAGGGGCAGGACCTGCCCTCGCTCTCCGGCGTGCACCGCGGCATCCTCGCCGGGCTGATCGGCGGCGCTCTCATTGTTTTCTGCTACGCGAAGAAGGAGTTCCGCCAGAACTTCGACTACACGCTGGGCGGCGTAGTCACGGGGCTGGTGGTGGTCGGCGGCTGGTATGTCAGCGGCGTCGTGGGTTACGTCGCCGAGCACCCGGAAACGCTGCAGGAGGCCTTCCTCGCCACCAATACCGGACGCATGGAGTCGTTTTCATTCGTCTCGCCGATGGCGTTCACGCTCGAGTACCTGATGCTGTGGACCGACAAGTCGAAGATCGTCACGTACGGCATCGCCTCGGGCCTGGGCGTGATCGCCGGCTCGGCGGCCTACGCCCTCGCCACGCGCAAGTTCCGCTGGGAGGGCTTTCGCGACGCCGAGGACACGGCGAACCACATCGTCGGCGGCATCCTGATGGGATTCGGCGGCATCACGGCCCTCGGCTGCACCATCGGCCAGGGAATCACCGGCATTTCCACCCTCGCGCTGGGCTCGTTTCTCACCTTCGCGGCAATCATTGCCGGCTCTGCGCTCACCATGAAGTACCAATACTGGCGGATGACATGAAACCTTACCTGCTCTCGTTGTGCCTCGGAATTCTGCCTTTGGCCGTCTCGGCCCAGGGCACGCATTCGATCAAGCTGCTCACCGCGGAGACCGCGCTGAAGGCGGCGCAGGCGGCGCTGAAGAAATGCCGCGACGGCAGTTTCCAGGTCACCGTGGCGGTCGTAGACCGCATGGGCGTCACGCAGGCGCTGGTGCGCGATCGCTTTGCGGGTCCGCACACCGTGGACATGGCGCAGGCCAAGGCCTACACCGCGGTGAGCTTTCGCACCAATACGACCGCGATGGCGGCGGAGACGCAGGCCGGCAAGCCGCAAAGTGGCGTGCGCCACCTGCCCGGGGTGGCCGCGGTGGGCGGCGGCCTGATGATCGAGGCGGGCGGTTCGCTGCTCGGCGCGATCGGCGTCTCGGGCGCACCCGGTGGCAAGGAAGACGACGCCTGCGCGGCGGCGGGCATCGCCGCTATCCGCGAGGACATCGAGTTCTAGCGGCGCCGCAAGGTAAAATCCGGGTTCTTCCGCAATTCACGACGCGAGAGAACCCAAATGGACAAGGCCCTGCTAGCGAAAACCGCGGCGGCGATGGTCGCGCGCGGCAAAGGCGTGCTCGCCGC
>JAOUGZ010000415.1 GCA_029865405.1 Betaproteobacteria bacterium | reverse complement strand
CTGCCCGAGCAGGCTCTCCAGGTCGTTCGGCGAATGCTCCATGTCGAGCAGGATCCAGTCGTAGCCGGCGCCGGCGATCACTTCCACCGTGTAGTTCGAGGACAGGCTCGACCACAGGCCGATCTGGTTCCTGCCTTCGCGCAGGGCGCGCTTGAACGCGTTCTTCGGCAGTTCCATGTAAGGGGAGCGCAGTGGTTAGCGGGTGCTGCCCCGCGATTCTACCCCGGGCAGCATTCCCTCCGCGGCCAGCCAGGCCACGCAATCGCGCACCATTTCGCCGAGCGGCACGGCCTGGAAGCCGAGCTCGCGCGTCGCCTTGGCGCAATCGCAGGATACATCGCGCGTCGCCATGCGCGCCGCCTCGGGCGAAAGCACGGGCGGCTTTCCGGTCAGCGCGCCGCGCGCGGCGCCCAGCGCGCCGAGCAGACGCAGCACCCAGCCCGGCGTCGCGCGCCGCGGCACCGGCTTGCCGAGCGCGGCGCCGATCTCGCGCACCAGCTCGAGAAAGCTCGCGTCGGTGCCGCCGAGCAGGTAGTTCTCGCCGGTGCGCCCGCGCGCCGCGGCAGCGACGTGCGCGCGCGCCACTTCGCGCGCGTGGCAGAACGAGAGCGACCCCGGTGGCACGCCGGGCAGGGTGCCCGAGGCGACCATGGTGACCAGCCGCGCGTAATTGCGCGTGTCGTAGCGCCCGAGGATGCCCGCCGGATTGAGGATCACCGCGTTCAGGCCGCGCGCGAGCCCCGCGCGCACCGCCTCTTCGGCAAGGTACTTCGAGCGCTGGTAGTTGACGGGCGACACCCCGCCGAGCTGCGCCGCACGCTCGTCGATGCGGCCGCGCTGCAGGCCATACGCCGAGATGCTCGACGTATGTACGAAGCGCCGTGCGCGCTTTTCAAGCGCCGCACCGACGACATTGCGCGTGCCATCGATGTTGACGCGGTCCTGCTCGGCGTTGCGCCGCGACCACAGGCTCGTGTCGCCCGCGACATGGAACACCGCGTCCACGTCCTGCGGCATGGCGCGCCGCACCGACGCGGCGTGGGTGACGTCGCCCACCGCGCGCGCCGCCGGCAGGCGGCGCAGATAGGTCAGATTCGCGCCTGCGCGGTGCAGGGCGATCACGCGCCAGCCCTGCGCGAGGAGCTCCTCGACGAGGTTCAGGCCGACGAATCCGGTGGCGCCGGTGACGAAGGCGGTCCTGGGCACGACGGCGATTGTAGTTGCGGGTTGCGGAGCAGGGCTTGCTAGACTGGGCGCAATGCTTCTGCGAGCGGTGATACTCGCGCTCTGGACGGCGGCCGCGAGCGCGGCGGAAGGCCTGTCGGTCGAGACGCTGCGCCGGGGCTCGGCGGTCGAGGTATGGGCGTACGCGCTCATCGAATCCCGGTACGCCACCGTCTGGGCCACCCTGACCGACTTCGACCGGCTGTCGGAATTCGTGCCCGGCATGAGCAGCAGCCGCGTGCTCGAGCACCGGGGCAATACCTGGGTCGTGGAGCAGCGCGGCGAGACGCGGTTCCTGTTCTTCACCCATCCGGTCGAGGTCACCGTGCTCGCCACGGCGCGGCCGCCGTACGCGCTCGACGTGCGCCTGCTGACGGGCAACCTGAAGCGCCTGGACGGCGGCTACCGGGTGGAAGAAATGCAGGGCGGCAAGATCGCGCTGCGCTGGATCGGCGTGGTCGAGCCGGAGTCGCTGCCGCCGCTGCTGGGCGAGCTGGTGATGCGCGCCAACTTCAAGTCCCAATTCGCGGGCATGGTGCGCGAGATCGAGCGCCGCGAGGCGCTGAGCCGCGGCCTGCGGCAGGCGCAGCCGCGATGATGCGGCGCTGGACGGCCCTGCTCGCCCCGCTGCTCGCGACCGCGTGCGCGACGCTGGACACGGCGCCGAGCGCGCACCTCGATTCGGCGGCGCCGGGGCTGCGCGAGTGCGCCGAGTGGTTCCGCGACCTCGATGCAAGAGTAGACGCCGCAGGCGTGCGCGATGCGCAGGAGTCCCGCATTCCCGGATTTCCCTATGTGCGAGTGAGCCGGCTGCTCGCATCGTTCAGGGAATCCGCCATGCGCGACGAAGGCGCACTGCAGGCGCTGGCGGACCGCATGCAGGCGCTCGATCTCGCAGCGCGTGCGCACGAGAGCGCGAACCTGGGCGGCGGTTCGCCGCTCGAGCGTGCGCGCGAATGCGGCGCTCGATTGCAGGCCGCGGATCTCGCGGATCCACGTTTGCGCGTACGGCTTCTCGAGCGCGCCGCGGTGCCTGACGACTACTCCACGGCGAGCCGGGTGCTCGGACTCTACACAATCACGAAATGGCCCTTCATCGCGGGGGTGCGCGACTACCAGGACAGCGTACGCGCTGCGTTCCGCGCCGAGCGCGCGCCCGGCGCGGGCGTGCGGGTGCTGCGTTACGGCCCGCCCGAGGCGGCGCCGGCGCCCCGAGCCGCGCTCGCCACGATGATTGAGCGCGCCTCGGCGAACCCGCTCGGCATTCCCGAGCCGCACGGCGATGCGCTCGAGGCGCTGTTCGCTGCGCACGCGCCGTTGTTCGAGATTGAAACCGGGGACGTGTACGACCGACCTGGCGCGCTTGCCTGGCGCACCGGCGAGCCGGTGCCCGTCGTCGACGCGGACGCACCGGTGGTCTACCGCATGGCGGCGTGGACGCGCTATCGCGGCCGCGCGCTGCTGCAGCTGGTGTACACGATCTGGTTTTCCGAGCGGCCGCCAGTGGCGCCGGGCGACATCCTCGCCGGTCGGCTCGACGGCGTGACCTGGCGCGTGACGCTCGCGCCGGATGGCGAGCCCCTGGTGTACGACTCGATGCATCCTTGCGGCTGCTACCACCTGTTCTTTCCCACGCCGCGCGCGGTGCCCGTGCCGGCGCCCGGGGCCGCGATGGAATGGATGTTCGCGCCGCAATCCCTGCCGCGCGTCGCGGACGGCGCGCGCCCGGTCGTGCGCATCGCGACGCGCACGCACTACGTGGAGGGCGTGAGCTTGTCGCAGCAGGCCGTCGCGACGGCGCGCTATGCGTTCCGTGCCTACGATGAGCTCAGGTCGCTGCCTCGTCCCGAAGGCGGCCGTGCGAGTGTCTTCGGTCCCGGACACGGGCTCATCGCCGGCACCGAGCGTGCGGAACGGTTTCTGTTCTGGCCGATGGGCATCCCGTCTGCGGGCGCAATGCGCCAGTGGGGCCACCATGCCACGGCCTTCGTCGGCCGGCGGCATTTCGACGACGACGACCTGCTGGAAAAGCGCTTCGTTTTCGATCTGCCCTGAGCGCTCAGCGCGGCCCCGGCGGCACGCGCGGGTTCATCACCGCGAACCAGAGCGGCGGCACGAAGGCGAGCGGCACCATGCCGGGGTAGCCGGCGGGCAGCTTCGGGCTCTCGGCCTGCGGCTGCAGCGCAGCGTACGGCCGCGATGGATTGAGGTGGTGATCGGCGTGCCGCTGCAGGTGCACGAGGAAAGCGTTGCTCAGCCACTCATAGGCGTCCCAGCTGTGGCTCGCACTCGGCCGTTCATAACGCCCGTCGGGGAGCTTCCTGCGCTGCAAGCCGTAGTGCT
>JAOUGZ010000414.1 GCA_029865405.1 Betaproteobacteria bacterium | reverse complement strand
AGCACTATGAGATCACCCTGGGCGAGACGCGGCGCATTGCGGGCTACGATTGCCAGGCGGTCCTGCTCACGCCCAAGGACGACCTGCGCTACGGCTACAAGCTGTGGGCGGACACGCGCAGCGGCATGCTGCTCAAGGCGCGGACGTTCGATCGCAACGGGAATACGATGGAGCAGTTCACGTTCACGCAACTGCGTATCGGCAGCGTGCCGCGCGAGCGCCTGCAGCCGCCGCGCGCCATCCAGGGCTGGCGCGTGGAGCAGGCTGGCGTGGCGCCGGCCGACTTGGCGCAGGCGGGCTGGAGCGTCAGCGCGCAATTGCCCGGCTTTCGCAAGATCGTCGAGATCCGGCGCATGCTGCGCGACACGCAGCCGGTCGCCCAGATGGTGTACTCGGACGGCCTCGCTGCCGTGTCGGTGTTCATCGAGCCGATGTCCGGGCGAGTCGAGGATGCCCGCATCGGCATCGCCAGCATGGGGGCGGTGAACGTATATACGCGCGAGGTGGCGAATCACTGGGTTACCGTGGTGGGCGAAGCGCCGGCCGCCAGCGTGCAGCGCATCGGCAACACGGTCGAGTACCGCCCGCGATAGCCGCCTTCGATATCAGCCCGAGAGGATTCTCCATGTCCGTGATCAGAGTCGCCGCCGCGCTGGTGCTCGGCGCGTTTGCCGCGTTCGCCGTCGCTCAGGGGCGGGAGTTGCCCGACTTCACGCGGCTGGTCGAGGAGCAGGGCGCCGCGGTGGTCAACATCAGCACCACGCAGGCGCCGCGCCGCGCCAACACGCCGCAGCTGCCCAACATCGATGACGAGGAAATGCTGGAGTTCTTCCGGCGCTTCATTCCGCGGCAGCCTGGCCCGGGCCCGCGCCCCGAGAGCCGGTCGCTCGGCTCCGGGTTCATCATCAGCGCCGACGGCTACATCCTCACCAATGCGCACGTCATCGATGCGGCGGACGAGATCGAGGTCCGGCTTACGGACAAGCGCGAATACAAGGCCAAGGTGGTCGGCGCCGACAAGCGCACCGACGTCGCGCTGATCAAGATCGACGCGAGCAATCTTCCCGCAGTGCGCCTGGGCGATCCCGCGCGGCTCAAGGTGGGCGAATGGGTGGTCGCGATCGGATCGCCTTTCGGATTCGAGAACACGGTGACCGCCGGCATCGTCAGCGCGAAAGGGCGCTCGCTGCCGCAGGAGAACTTCGTCCCCTTCATCCAGACGGATGTGGCCATCAACCCCGGCAATTCGGGCGGGCCGCTGTTCAACATGAAGGGCGAGGTGGTGGGCGTGAATTCGCAGATCTACAGCCGCACCGGCGGCTTCATGGGACTGTCGTTCGCCATCCCGATCGACGTGGCGCTCGACATCCAGAACCAGCTGCGCGAGAAAGGGCGGGTTTCGCGCGGCCGCATCGGCGTGGTGATCCAGGAAGTGACCAAGGACCTTGCCGTGTCGTTCGGGCTGCAGAAGCCGCGCGGCGCCCTGGTCAATTCCGTGGAGAGGGGCAGTCCGGCGGACAAGGCGGGCATCGAGGCCACGGACATCATCACGCGTTTCGACGGCAAGGAGGTCGAGTCCTCCGGCGACCTGCCGCGCATCGTCGGCAGCACGCGGCCGGGCAGCCGGGTGCCGCTGGAGGTATGGCGCAAGGGCGCGCCACGCATGCTCAGCATCACGGTCGGCGAACTGCTCGAGGAGCGCGTCGCGGCCCGCGATGCGCCGCGCGAGCCCAAGCCCTCGCCGCTCGCCGCGAACCGGCTGGGCGTGGTGGTGAGCGAGCTGAGCGCCGAGCAGAAGCGCGACCTCAAGCTCGCCTTCGGCCTCGTCGTCACCGAGGTGCGCGCCAACGCGCGCGCGGAACTGCGCCGCGGCGACGTCCTGCTCAAGCTGGTGCATGACGGCCAGCAGACGGACCTGAAAACCACGGAGCAGCTCAACCGGCTGCTCGCGGGACTGGACGGCAGCGCCGTGATCACGTTCCAGGTGCGCCGTGGCGACAGCACGGCCTTCATCTCGGTCGCCGGGCTCGGCGAGAAAGGCTGAGCCGATTCTGCACCTGTACTCACGTGCGAACTGCCACCTCTGCGATGAGATGGCGGACGCCTTGAGCGAGTTCGGAGTCGAATTCGAGAAGGTCGATGTGGACGGCGACCCCGCGCTGAGCGCACGCTACGGGCGCAGCGTACCGGTACTCACGGACGGCGCAGGGCGCGAGATCTGCCGCATCCACCTCGACGCGCAGGCCCTGCGTGCGCGGCTTGCGCTAGAATAGCGCCCGCTTTGGACAAGGAAGGGTGCCGCCGGCACCCTTTTTTTCATGACGCCGCAAGGCCGCACCCGCAACTTTTCCATCATCGCGCACATCGACCACGGCAAGTCGACGCTGGCTGATCGCATCATCCAGCGCTGCGGCGGGCTTGCAGCGCGCGAAATGGCCGACCAGGTGCTCGATTCGATGGCGCTGGAGCGCGAGCGCGGCATCACCATCAAGGCGCAGACCGCGGCGCTGGAATACGTGGCGCGGGACGGCGAGCGCTACCTGCTCAACCTCATCGACACCCCGGGGCATGTCGACTTCTCCTATGAAGTCAGCCGCTCGCTGGCGGCCTGCGAGGGCGCGATCCTGGTGGTCGACGCCTCGCAGGGTGTCGAGGCGCAGACCGTCGCCAATTGCTACACCGCGATCGAGCAGGGCGTCGAGGTGATCCCGGTGCTGAACAAGATCGACCTGCCCTCGGCCGACCCCGACAAAGCCATCCAGGAGATCGAGGACGTCATCGGCATCGAGGCGCACGACGCGCTGCGCGCCAGCGCGAAGACCGGTGAGGGCGTGACCGAGATCCTCGAGGCGGTCATCGCCCGCGTGCCCCCGCCCAAGGGGGACCCGGAGGCGCGGCTGCAGGCGCTGGTCATCGACTCCTGGTTCGACAATTACGTCGGCGTCGTGATGCTGGTACGCATGATGCAGGGCACCCTGCGGCCCAAGGACAAGGTGCTGCTGATGAGCACGGACGCACATCACCTGTGCGAGCAGGTGGGCGTGTTTACCCCCAAGTCGCAGCCTCGCGAATCCCTCGCAGCGGGCGAAGTGGGGTTCGTGACCGCGGGCGTCAAGGATCTGCGCGACGCACGGGTCGGCGATACCATTACGCACGCCGACAAGCCGGCGCCGCAGGCTCTGCCCGGGTTCAAGGAGATCAAGCCGCAGGTGTTCGCCGGGCTGTATCCGGTGGAATCGAATCAGTACGAGGCATTGCGCGACGCCCTGGGCAAGTTGCACCTGAACGACGCCTCGTTCCATTACGAGCCCGAGATCTCGCAGGCGCTCGGCTTCGGCTTCCGCTGCGGCTTCCTCGGCCTCCTGCACATGGACATCGTGCAAGAGCGGCTGGAACGCGAGTACGGCATGGAGCTGGTCACCACCGCGCCCTCGGTGGTCTACGAAGTGCTGTTGCGCGACGGCTCGGTGGCGCAGGTGTCCAATCCCGCCAAGCTGCCCGACCCCGGGCAGATCGAGGAAATCCGCGAGCCCGTGATCGCCACCACGATCTTCGTGCCGCAGGAGTAC
>JAOUGZ010000413.1 GCA_029865405.1 Betaproteobacteria bacterium | reverse complement strand
ACCCGATGTGGAAGAAGATCGTCGCGCCCGCCGGGCAGGTCTACAGCTGGCCGAATTCGACTTACATTGCCGAGCCCCCCTTCTTCGCCGACTTCGACATGCAGCCGCAGCGCCCGGGCGAGGTCAAGGGCGCGAAGATCCTCGGCGTGTTCGGCGACTCGGTGACGACCGACCACATTTCGCCCGCGGGCTCGATCAAGCCGACCTCGCCCGCCGGCATCTACCTGCAGGAGCACGACGTCGCGGTCGCCGATTTCAACAGCTATGGCGCGCGCCGCGGCAACCACGAGGTGATGATGCGCGGCACTTTCGCCAATGTGCGCATCAAGAACCTGATGCTCGGCGGGAAGGAAGGCGGGCTGACGAGGTACCAGGGCGAGGAGATGCCGATCTACGACGCCGCCATGCGCTACATGGCCGAGGGCACGCCGACGGTGGTGTTCGGCGGCGAGGAATACGGCACCGGCTCATCGCGCGACTGGGCCGCCAAGGGCACGCAGCTCCTCGGCGTGAAGGCGGTGATCGTGCGCAGCTTCGAGCGCATCCACCGCTCCAACCTCGTCGGCATGGGCGTGCTGCCGCTGCAGTTCATCGGATCGGACTCGGCGCAATCGCTCGGCCTGAAGGGCGACGAGACCATCGACGTGCTCGGCATGGACGACATCCGGCCGCAGCAGGAGCTCACGCTGGTCATCACGCGCGCCGGCGGTGCGAAGCAGGAAGTGAAAGTGAAGTCGCGCATCGACACGCCGATTGAAGTCGACTACTTCCTGCACGGCGGGATCCTGCCCTATGTGCTGCGCGAACTGATCGCGAAGGCCGGGCCGTCGGCGGCGAAGGCGGCCTAGGGCAGGTTGGCGAGGTAGTTGGCGAGGGCCTGCAGGTCGGCGTCGGCGATGCCGTAGAGCGCCGCTGCCATCAGCGTGTCGCCACCCGTGCGCCGGTAGTCGCGGTAGGCGCGCATCGCCTCGAGCAGGTAGTCCTCCCGCTGCCCCGCGAGCCGCGGCATCTGCTCGCGGCCGCTGTAATCCGGCAGGTGGCAGCTCGCGCAATGCGCCTTCTGCGCCACTTCGCGCGCCCGCTGCGCCATTGCCGCATCGGCATTGCCCGCGGGCGGCGGCGGCCGCAGCGCCGCGAAGTAGCTGGCGAGCTTGCGGATCTCGGCATCCTTGATGCCCTTCAGCGTCTCGGCCATCGGCGGCGCCGCTTCGCGCACCCCTTCCCGGATCAGCACCAGCTGATTCTCGATGAACAGCGAAGGTTGCGCAGCGAGCGACGGGGTGCCGGGTATCGCCGAGACACCGGCCGCCCCGTGGCAGGCCGCGCACTGCGCGAGCCGTTCCGGCAGCGGCTGCGCCAGCGCGCCGCCAATGAAAAGGGCGGTGAGCCAAGCCCACCGCCCAGCAGGGCAAAGACGCACTACCTGCCGACGTAGCTGATGCGGTAGATCGCCCCGAGCTGCTCGTCGGACACCAGCACCGCGCCGTCGGGCATCTGCAGGAGGTAGGCCGGGCGGCCCCAGAACTTGCCCGCCTTGGCGTCTTCCAGGAACCCGGTCATGAACGGCGTGACCTTGGCGTTCTTGCCGTCGGGCGTGGCGCGCACGTTGACCACGTCGAAACCGAACTTGACGGTGCGGTTCCACGAGCCCTTGCGCGCAATGAACATCGTGTTCTGGTATTCCTTCGGGAACATCTTCCCCGTATAGAACATGACGCCCATCGCCGCGGCGTGCGGGCCCATGGTGGTCACGGGGAGCGTCACCCCCTTGCAGCCGTCGGCACGCTTGAAGTCCGCGTCGAGCACGCCCTTGGCATGGCAGTACGGGTAGCCAAAGTTGAGTCCCGGCTTGGAAATCCGGTTCAGCTCGTCCTCGGGACCCTGGTCGCCCATCCAGTCGCGGCCGTGATCGGTGAACCACAGTTCGCCCGTCTTCGGATGGAAGTCGAAGCCCACGGAGTTGCGCACGCCGCGAGCGATCACCTCCATGCCGGAGCCATCGGCGTTGTAGCGGCGGATCTGCGCGTACTCGGGCGGCGGCTCGCAGATGTTGCACGGCGCACCGAATGGCACGTAGAGCTTGCCGTCCGGGCCGAAGGCGATGTACTTCCAGTTGTGGTGCTGCTCGGGCGGCAGGTTGAACTTGTCGGTCAGGTCCACCGGCGCCACGCCCGGGTTGCGCTCGATGCCGTCGAAGCGCAGCACCTTGTTGATCGCCATGACGTAGAGCGAGCCGCCGTGCATGGCAACGCCGGCCGGCTGCACGAGCTTGTCCACGACCACGCGGCTGGTGCGGCGCCCGCCTTCGTCGCTCACCTCGTAGACGCGGCCGATGCCGCGCGTGCCGAGGTAGATCTTGCCCTGGTCGCCGCGCGTCATGGCACGCGCGCCGGGCATGCCCGTGGCCCAGATCTCCACGGCGAAACCCGCGGGCATGTTCAGCTTGCCGATGGGAATTTCGGAGGCCGGCGTCTCGGTCATGCGGCCGGGCAGCGGCGCGAGCTTGGAGTCGGCCTGCGCGGGCGGCTTGCCCTGATGCCAGGCGGGCGGCGGTTTGGGTTGCGCATAGGCGGACATCGCGGCGAGCAGCGTCGCGGCGAGCAGGGTCTTTTTCATGGTGTCGTTCCTCCGGGTGGGACGCGAATACTAATCCCGCTGCCGGATTTTTAGAACTGCAAGTTCGCCTGCACGCCAAGCAGGATGTTGCGCTGCGGGGCGGGCTCGTAGTAGCGCCCGTTGCCGTCGTTGACGATGACCGAGCCGATGTAGGCCTTGTCGCCGACATTGTCGACGCGCAGGAATTCGCTGACGCGCCACCCCCCGCCGCGCTGCTCGAAGCCGGCGACGGCGTTGAGCGCCGTGAAGCTGCCGGCGAACTCGCTGTTGGCGTCGTTCGCCGGGACGCGCGAGCGGTGCAGCAGCTCCAGGCCGGCGCGAAAACCCCAGGGCGCATGGCGCCAGGCGCCTTCGGCGTAAAGCTGCACCTTGGGTACCCCCGGCAGCTGCCGGCCGGCCGCCGCCGTGCCGAAATCGGCGGCATAGACGGCGTCGAGCCAGGTGTAGGCGGCGCGGGCTTCGAACGGGCCCGCGAGCAGCGATTCCGCGCCCAGTTCCAGCCCGCGCCGTTCGGTGCGCCCGGCGTTGCGGAAAGTCGTGCGCCCGCCGCTCGACAGGTCGACGACGATCTCGTCGCGCGTCTCGATGTCGAACACCGCCAGGTTCACTCGCGCCAGGCCCGGACGCACAGCCTTGATGCCGGCCTCCACGTGGCGGCTGCGCGAGGGCACCAGGTCGAAATTGAGGCCGGTGCCGACGTTACGGTAGGAAAGCTCCACGAAGGTGGGCGTCTCGAAGCCCCGCCCGTAGTTCGCATACAGGCTGGTCAGCGGATCCAGGCGGAAAAGCAGGCCCGCGACCGGCGTCGTGGCGTCAAAGCGCAGCGCACCGCTGTCGTCCGGATTCCCCGCCACGATGAAGTTGTCGGCGGACTTGAACTCGACGCGGCTGCTGCGCAGGCCTGCGTGCGCCGACCAGCGCGCAGCGAAGCGCCACTCGGCCTGGGCGTACGCG
>JAOUGZ010000412.1 GCA_029865405.1 Betaproteobacteria bacterium | reverse complement strand
ACTGCAGCGGTGGCAACGACGCGTAGAACCCGGCGACGTTGCGCGCGTCGGCCGCGCTCAGGTGCGTGGCGATCTCGCGCAACGCAGCATGCGTGCGCTTGCCTCCCCTGTACTCCTCCAGCGCCGCAACCAGATAGCGGCCACGCTGCGCCGCCACATGCGGAATCCCGGGCGCGGCCCCGCGGCCGTCGACGCCGTGGCAGCCCTTGCAGTCGCGCTCGGCGATGGCCCTGCCAGCCGCCAGCTCCGATGCCGAAAGCGGCGCGAAAGCTGCCTTGGCCGGTCCTTGGTCCTGGGCCGGACAGCCGAAGAGCGCTGCCGACAATGTGATTACGAGCGTAAGCCGTTTCATGCGAGCCTCGAGTTCAATAGGTCAGCCGACATCGGTATTTGCGCCTCCATCCCGGTACACGACGGCCTTGGGGGGGCGCGTGAACCACATCTGGTACATGGACACTACCCACATGAAGGCGAAAGACAGTCCCATGAGGGCGCCGCCGATCATCACCACCCAGGCGAACGGGTGGTAGATCTTGGTGAAGTACCAGGAGCCGATATCCAGCGTCAGGGAAATGAACGGCAGCCCGACCACGGTGCACTTGAACCACACCGGGCGCACGTAGGCGTGGCTGAAGATGGTTCCCAGGATGAAGAACACGAAGGCGAGCCCGAAGAAGTGGATGTGCGAGACCCGCACCAGCGTGAAGATGCCGGCGCCGGTGTCGCGCTCGGTGACCTTGAGGACGTTGTCGTAGCCGTTCAGGTTCGGCAGGTGCGGGTTGCTGCCGTCGTGGCAGGTCATGCAGCGCCCGTCGAGCACCGCTTTGACCTCCTTCTCGTACCGGGCGCGTTCGCCGCCCTCCTGCACCCACGAAACGAGCGACGTGAGCTCGTCGCGCGGCAGCATGGCCGACATGGAGCCGCGCAGCGCCGCTTCCAGGCGCGAGCCCTTGCCGCTGCCGCTGTAGGCGATGACGATGTCCTCGTAGGACACCGAGCGCGGATTGCCGTCCTTTCCCGAGTAGGTGTGGAACAGGTAGATCATGGCAAACAAGTAGGCGGTGCCGAGGACCAGCAGGGTCGCCGTGTACAGCACCCTCAAGCTGTACGGCAGCTCGGAATAATGGCGATACAGCCGATGCAGCGGTGCGTCATCCATGCGCGTGTCCTTGCTCACTTGTCACTTCTCTTCTCCACGGGAGGCAGTACCAGGTAGACGACCGCACGGGCGGTCTGGCGCGAGTAGTACGCCGCAAGGTCCCTGACGTCGCGTTCGCTCATCAACGCCGACATGGCAGCCATCGCCGTGCTCTTGCGCGCGCCGGTGCGGTAGGCGTCGAGCACCTGTTCGAGCCAATCTTCGCGCTGCGCTGAGAGGCGCGGCATGAGCGGGTCGGTGCTGTTGCCATTGGCGCCGTGGCAACGGTCGCAGCGCTCGATCCACTCGGCGGCGGTGAGGGGGCGGCGCACGCTCGGCGCCTGCGGCTGCTGCGCCGCGTAATACGCGGCGAGGTCGCGCATGGCTTTTTCGTCGAGCGCCGCCGCCGGACCATTCATCGAATCGTCCTTGCGCGCCCCGTCCTTGTAGGCGCGCAGCGCAACGACGAAGTACTCCGCGTCCTGGCCGGCGATGCTGGGCGTGATGGGATTGCCGCTCACGCCCGTGTCGCCATGGCAAGCGGCGCAGGAAGCCGCAGCGGCTTTGCCCGCGGCCGCGTCACCGGGGGCCGGGGTCTGCGCCTTGGCGGGCTTTTGCAGCGCGTAATAGAGCGCCACCTGGCTCACGGTCTCGGCGCTCATCGCCGCGACGAGCGATTTCATCAGGTCGTGCTTGCGCGCGCCGCTCCTGTAGGCGTTCACGGCAGCGACGAAATATTTCGGGTCGAATCCGACCAGGCTCGGCATGCCCGCGATCGCGCTCACACCGGACTCGCCGTGGCAGCCGCCGCAGCCGGCCGCCGCGGCCTTTCCGGCCTGCAGCGGATCGGCCGCCTTCGGCGCGGCCTTGGCGGGCGCCGGCGCAGGCCGCGGCGGATCGGCGCTGGCATAGTAGGCGGCCACCTTGACCAGCGCGTCGTCGCTCAGATAGCGCACGACGCCGGTCATGGCGCCCTGCACGCGGGCGCTGTGGCGGTAGGCGCGCAACTGCAGGTCGATGTACGCCGCGCGCTGGCCGGCGAGGTGCGGCACGCCCTTGGTGGTGCTGATGCCATTCGCGCCGTGGCACCGGGCGCAGGCCGTCTGCGCGACGCGCGCGCCGTCCGCGATTTCCACCGGCGTGGCATAGACCGCGCGCAACTCGTCGCTTGCGCCCGCCGGCACGCGCACGGTCTGCGCGGCCGCTCCGGGCGGGTGCGCGGCGATGGCCGCGCCCACTGCAAGCAGGACCACGACGAAACGATTCACGCCGCCTTGTCCTCCCACGGCGGGAAGAAGCGCGTCATGCCGAACAGCGTCGCGATCGGCGCAAGCAGCAGCAGCATCGCGACCAGCAGGCCCTCGTGGCCCAGGAACTGCAGCTGATAGGTGAGCAGGCCCCTGCCGGTCTTGGAGATTTCCTGCCCGCCGATGACCACGTTCCAGCGCATCATGAAGACGGAGAGTAGCACCAGGCAAGCGCACAAGGTAACGCCCGTGATCAACGCCTTGCCCGTGGTGCCGCGCCAGATCATGTAGGAAAGCCACAGCAGCGGCAGGATCGCGCCGACGGCGAACTGCAGAACGAAATAGGGGATCAGAAGCGGCCCATTGACGTAGGCGATGATCATCTCGACGCCCTCGCGCCCCTTGTACACGATGTTGGCGAATTCCAGGCCTTCCAGCACCAGGGCGACCATGATGAATCCCCACACCGTATACGCGAGCCCCTTCAGGCAGGCGAGATCGATTGCGATGCGACGCAGCCAGCACGAGACCACGTAGATCACGATGAGCAGCGCGACGCCGGAAATGATGGCGGAGAACAGAAAAACCACCGGCATCAGGTCGGAGGACCACCATTCGCGCGACTTGAGCGATCCGAAGACGAAGCCGACGTAGCCGTGCAGGCCGTGCGCGCCGGGAATGCCGGCGATCGCCAGCCAGAAGATCCACTTCCGGTCGTGGCGCAGCGCTTCCTCGGACACGTCGTACGAGCCCAAGGTCAGAAGGCGGTAGGCCACGCCCAGCGGGCCCTTTCTCTTCTGCGCCTGCTCGACGATGTAGGGGCGGAACGCGAACCAGGTCTCGATCATCAGCAGGACGATGTAGAAGGTCGCGAAGTAGCCGAACATGGCCATCGCCGAGGTCCAGTGCGGGGTGAGCAGGTTGTTTAGCGCGCGCTCCGGATGACCCAGGTGCAGCAGCAGGGGCAGGGGCACGAAGAACATGAAGCACAGCGAGGTGAGCAGCGCCAGGTGCGCCACGGGCTTCAGGCGCTGGAAGCCGAACACCTGGTACAGGCTCGATACGGTAAACGCGCCCGCCACCAGGCCGGTGATGTAGGGATAGACGACGATGGCGATCGACCACTCGATGACCGTCTCGTTCGGGTAAACCCAGCCAATGTACGGGGCGTAATGGATGAGGGGTTCCATCAGAG
>JAOUGZ010000411.1 GCA_029865405.1 Betaproteobacteria bacterium | reverse complement strand
GCCACTTCGCCTTCATGCCGCAGCCGTGGGACGGCAAGCCGCCCTTTCCCGAGGAGAATCTGCGCTACTACGGCGGGTTCACGCAGGCCGAGGTGAAGCCGACGGCGCAATCCCCGCTCGCGCGGCTCGGCATGGAGAAAGCGCCGCCGATCGTGAGCAGCGCGGTGCTTCTCGACGCCAAGGCGCACGTCGGCGGCGGCGCGGCGCTGAAGGCGGGCGCGCTGGTGACGCGCGCCGACATCGAGGCGATGCTCAAGGCGCAGGGCCTGGGCAAGCGCGGCATCCAGTACGGCGACGTGGTCTACGTGCGCACCGGCTGGGGCGAACACTGGCACGATCCCGACACCGAGAAGACCTACTACACGAAGGCGCCCGGCCTCGCCTACGACGCGGCCCAGTACCTCGGCGAGCGGCGCGTGGTGGCCGTCGGTCTCGATACGCCATTCGTCGATCCGGTGCCCGAGGGCATGCTCGCGGGCAAGGCCGGACCCGCGCCGGGCACGCCGGAAGGGCTGCCGTTCGCCGTGCACCACCACCTGCTGACGCAGATGGGCATCCACCACGTCGAGAACGCGAAGCTCGACGAGCTGGCGAACGACAAGGTGTGGACTTCGTGCACCATGATCCTGCCGCTGCGCGATCGCGGCGCGGCGGGCTCGGCGGTGCGTCCGGTGGCGATCGGCGTGCCGGGGCAGTAGCCCGGCGCAAGCGTTGCGAAGGGGGCAAACCAATGCGGGCCTATTTCATCCGCGCCGGCGACGGCCAGGCGATCGTCGAACCGAAGGACGCCGCGCCGCCCGCGCCCGGAGCGCAGCAGATGCTGGTGCGCGTGCGCGCCGCGGGGCTGAACCGCGGCGAGTTCATGGGCGCCGGCGCCGCCGCCAAGCCCGCCGGCACCGATGCCGCGGGCGAAGTCGAGAAGCTCGGCGCCGGCGTAACGCGCTTCAAGGTCGGCGACCGCGTCATGGGCCGTTGCCCCGGCGGCTTCGCCGAGTACGCGCTGATGGACGAGCGCGAAACGATGGCCGTGCCGGAGAAGCTTTCCTGGGAAGACGCGGCCGCGGTGCCGATCGTGTTCCTCGTGGTCTACGACATGCTTGTCGCGCAGGGGCGCCTCAAGGCGGACGAGTGGCTGCTCGTCACCGGCGTGACTTCGGGCGTGGGCGTCGCAGCGCTGCAGACGGCGAAGGCGCTCGGCGCCAAGGTGATCGGCACGTCGGGCTCGAAGGAAAAGCTCGCGAAGCTGGGATCGCTCGGGCTCGACGTGGCGCTCGCCACGCGCAAGCCCGACTTCGGCGACGCGGTGCTGAAAGCCACCGGCGGCAAGGGCGCGAACCTGTGCGTGAACAACGTCGGCGGCACGGTGTTCGCCGAGTGCGTGCGGTCGCTCGCCTTCGAGGGGCGGCTCGCGGTGGTGGGCTACATGGACGGCGTGCTGAAGGCCGAAATGGACCTCGACGCCCTGCACGCCAAGCGCCTCACGCTCTTCGGCGTGTCCAACAAGCTCAGGAACGCCGAGCAGCGCGCCACGACCGTGCGCGGCTTCACCGAGAAAGTGCTGCCGCTCATCGCCGCCGGCCGCATCAAGCCGCTCGTCGATCGCGTCTACCCGTTCGACGAGCTGCCCGCCGCGGCCGCGCGCCTGCAGGCCAACGCCCACGTCGGCAAGATCGTGGTGACGCTCAAATAGGGACAGACCTCATTTTCCCCTCGGTCCATTGGCCAATAAGGAAAATGAGGTCTGTCCCCATTTAAATGCATTTAAATGGCCTTTGCGGCGCGGAGGTTTGCGATCTCGTCCTTGCCGTAACCCAGCTCGGCGAGGATCTCCTCGGTGTGCTCGCCGACCTCGGGCGCGGCGCTCACCACGCGCGGCGGCGTGCGCGACAGCCGCACCGCCTGGTTGACGACGCGGAACTTGCCGAGGGCGCGGCTCTCGACCGGCACCGCGACGACGAGGTGGTTCACCTGCGGGTCGGCGAACACCTGGTCCATGGTGTAGATCGGGCCGCAGGGCACGCCCGCCGCGTTCAGCACTTCGATCCACTCCGCGCTCTTCTTCTTCGCCAGCGCGGCGTTGATCTCGGCGTTCAGCGCAGCGCGGCTCTTGGCGCGCCCGGGCTGCCCCTTGAACTCGGGGCGCTCGAGCAGGTCCTTGCGGCCGATGGTTTCGCACAGCCGCGTCCACATACCTTCGCCCGAGGCAGCGACGTTGATGTGGCCGTCGGCGGTCTTGTAGGCCGAGGTCGGCATGCTGGTCGGGTGGTCGTTGCCGACCTGCGGCGCGACCTCGCCCTCCTTCAGATAGCGCGCCGCCTGGAAGTCGGTCAGAGTGATGCCGGCCTGCAGGAGCGATGACTGCACCCATTGGCCCTTGCCCGAGCGCTCGCGCTCGAGGAGCGCCGTCATGATGCCAAGCGCGGCGAACAGGCCCGCCGAGACGTCGGCCACCGCCGCGCCGACGCGCACTGGCCCCTGCCCGGGGAGCCCGGTGATCGACATGAGGCCGCTCATGCCCTGTGCGATCTGGTCGAAGCCCGGCCGGTCGCGGTACGGACCGTCCTGGCCGAAGCCCGAGATGCTGGCGAGGATGAGGCGCGGGTTGATCGCCGCGAGCGAGTCGTAGTCGATGCCGAGGCGGAACTTGACGTCGGGGCGGTAATTCTCGACCACCACATCCGCAGTCTTCGCCAGCCGCATGAACACTTCTTTCGCCTGCGGCTGCTTCAGGTTGAGCGTCAGCGAGCGCTTGTTGCGCTGCAGATTCTGGAAGTCCGAGCCCGAGCGCGCCCCGCCCATGCCCTCGTTCGGATCGAGGCCGGGCGGCGACTCGATCTTGATCACGTCGGCGCCGAAGTCGGCGAACTGGCGCACGCAGGTGGGCCCGGCGCGCACGCGCGACAGGTCGAGTATGCGCAGGTGCGCAAGCGCGCCGGAACTGCCGGGTCGGGTCATGCGCGAATGTTAGCCTGAGTGCGGCTACGCCGCGGCGCCGCGCTGCTGCCAGGCGGCGCGCCGGTAGCCCGCGCGGCGGGCGACCGGGCGCGCCGCGTACTCCCGGATCTGCGCCAGCACCGCGCGCCGCACGTCCGTCGGCAGCCCGCTGCCGGCGCGCTCGAAGCGTGTCAGCAGGGCCTGCAGGTCGGGGGCGGCGCCGGGCGCCCCGTCGTGAAACAGGCGCTCGCCGCCCAGCCAGACCAGCGCGCGCTCGGCGGCGCCGGCGCCGTAGCACAGCTCGAAACGCGCCAGCGCGCCCGCCGCGTCCTGCCAGACAAACAGATCGAAGTACTCGTCGTGGAACCAGCGCCGGTTCAGCGGCGCCTCGTCGCCCAGGCCCAGGATTTCGCGCATTGCCGTGTTCGACTCGCGCGCGCGCTGCCGGTTCCCGCGCCCCTAGCGCCCGGTGGCGACGCGCGTGTTGGCGAGCACCAGGCGGTCGGCGAGGTTCCGCACCAGCGCGCGCGTGAGCTGCAGCTGCGCGCCCCCGCTCATCTTCGCCAGCGCCGCCGGGTCGAACTCGGCGAGCAGCAGCCGGGTCATCGATTCCACCGTGGCGTGGCGCGGCAGCTCGCCGCCCCAGATGTA
>JAOUGZ010000410.1 GCA_029865405.1 Betaproteobacteria bacterium | reverse complement strand
AGGCGCATATTGGAGTTCGTCACGATTACCTCCGTCTGGGGATTGATCCTGTCATCGGCGCTAGGGTGCCCTGCAACGCGGCCGGAAACTTTGATCCATCTCAAATGCGGCGCTCGATCAGCAGCTCGTAGGCGTTGTCGGCGCGCGCGGTCCCGCTGTAGGTGAAGCCACGCTCCTTCAGCAGCGCATACAGCGGCACCGGCTCGTGCGGCAGGATGGCGCGCAGCGGCTCCGCGGGGGCGCGCTCCAGCGCCTGCAGGATGCGCACGATCGGCTCGGGCGGCTGCAGCCCGCGCAGGTCGAGCGTGCGCTCGGGCGTCGCCGGCGGGCGAGCTGCGCGCAGCGCCGTCGCGTGCTGGCTGCGCAACCGCGCGGCGAGCACCTCGAACGACGTCACGCAGCCTTCGGGGTCGTACTGCGGAGCGGCGGCGCCCAGCGTCTCGAAGTGCTGGCGCAGCGCCTCGTCCTGCTCGATGAGCGCGCTGCAGGCCTCGCTCAGCGCGGCGTAGCGCGCGCGAAACGCAGGCCAGTCGCCCGCGCGCGCCGCGGCGAGTGCGGCGTCGATCAGCGCATCGGCCGAGGACTCCATGACGCCACCTTCGCAAGGCGCGCCGCGGCCGCCCTTGATGTGGGTCAAGTAAGGCGGGCGTGCGCGTAGGCGGCGGCGGATACGAGCAGCGCAGCGGCCGCCGCGTGCGCGAGCGCGGCGGCCAGCGGCTGCGCAAATAGCGCCGCGGCGGCGCCGGCGCCGACGACGGCGAGCGCGAGCCCGAGCAGCGCGAAGCGCTGTCCCGCAGGCTCGAGGCGCAGCCCGAGCCATACTGCGCCGCCGGCGAGCGCGAGGCCGAGCGCCGCGTGCGCGGCGAGCGCCCAGCCCCAGATGTCTTCGGCGAATATCGACAACCACGAGCCGAGCGCGCCCTGCGCGATGAACAGGGCGGCCGCGGCATGGCCGAGCCGGTGCGCGACGCGCGCCCCGTGACCGTGCGCGCGCCCGAGCAGCCAGGCGAAGGCGGCGGCCAGCGCCAGCCCGCCGAGCAGGTTGGCGGCCGCGGCCGCGGGCGGCGGATTCTGGCCGGCGGCGATGCCGAGCACCGAGAGAAACACCGTCAGCGCGGCGACAAGGAGCGCGCGGCGCCACGCGAGCCAGGTGAGCGCGACCGCCGCGACCACTTCGAGCGAGGCGGCCGCGCGATGCGCGCCGCGGACCCAGACGAGCGCTGCGCCGATCTCGTCGCCCGCAAGCCGGATGACGACGCTGGCGAGGATCACCACCAGCACCAGGCCGAGGCCCGCGGCGCTCCAGGCGCCGATCAGGCGCGCCGGTGCGCGTTCCATAGGGCTGCGGCCAGCACCAGCACCGCGCCTCCCTGATGCGCGGCGCCGAGCGCCACCGGCACGCCGGCGAGCAGCGTGGCGATGCCGAGCGCGGCCTGCAGCGCGAACGCGGCGAGCAGCGCGAGCGCCGCCCAGTCGCCGCGCCGCAGCCACCAGGCGAGCGGCACCAGCACCGCGAGCAGCCAGAAGAATCCCCGGTGCACGAACTGCACCGTGGCCATGTTGTAGAGGAAGTTCCGCCACCACGGCTCGAGCACCAGGATCTCGGGCGGCACCCAGTGCCCGTTCATGAGCGGAAAGGTCTGGTAGGCGGCACCCGCGCGCAGCCCCGCCACCATGCCGCCCGAGAGCGCCATGGCGAAGACCAGGAACGGCAGCGCCGCGGCGAGCCGGCCCGCGCGACCGGCGCGCGGCTGCAGCAGTCCGAGCGCGATCCACAGCTCGGCCGAGAAGATCGCCAGCGCCAGGCCAAGGTGCAGCGTGAGCCGCACCGGGTTGACCTTCGGGTCGTCGATCAGGCCGGAGGCCACCATCAGCCAGCCCATCAGCCCCTGCAGCGCGCCGAGCGCGAAGAGGCCCCACAGCTTCCAGGCGAGCGGCCGATCCAGCATGCGCTTTGCGTGGAACCACAGCAACGGCAGCAGGAACACGAACCCGATTACGCGCGCGAGCAGCCGGTGGAGGTACTCCCACCAGAAAATGCGCTGGAAGCCCGCGAGGTCCATGCCGAGGTTCACCAACCGGTACTCCGGCGTCTCGCGGTACTTGGCGAACAGCGCTTGCCAGTCGGCCTCCGACAGGGGCGGCAGCACACCAATGAGAGGTTGCCACTCGACGATCGACAGCCCCGAGCGTGTGAGGCGCGTAATGCCCCCGACGACGACGATGGCAAATACCATTGCAGCGCACAAGAGCAGCCACGCCGCCACGATCTTGCGGTCTCTGTCCGTCATGGCGCCGCAAGTCTGCCCGGGGGGGCCGCAGAAAGCTTGATAAACATCAAATCGCCGTTGCACCCCGGCTGCTTAACTGCCGCCTGTTGCAACCAAGCTGGAGGCCCACATGACCGACCGCACAGAGCACGACGAGGTCCACGACGAGCCCGTCCCGGTAATGCAGCAGGTCCTGGACAACCCGTTCCTGCTGCTCTTTCTGGGCATCGCCATGCCCACCGTGCTCTACATCGTCTGGGGCGTGATGGAAATCGTGTCCGTGCCGATCGCCAAATAAGGGAGTTGCCATGAGCGCAATCCTGCCTCCGCAGGACAGAGTGTGGTGGAAGCAGCCGCTCGATCGCGTCGAGCTGCTGTGGATCGTGCTGGCGCTGGTCTGGTGCCTGATCATGTTCTTCATGATGCCCTACTGGCACATCTACGGGCAGCAGAACCTCTCCAACGAGGCCTACCGCTCCAAGCCCGAGGACTTCGTGAAGAAGACCGACGAGATGATCGCCAAGTACAAGGTGCGCGAGGACGGCGGCGATCTCAAGGTGCCGGTGGTGCGCCCGCCCGCGGGCAGCGACGTGTACCTGGTCGCGCAGCTGTGGCGCTGGTACCCGATCCTCGAGCTGGAAGCGGGCAAGTCGTACCGCATCCACCTCATGTCGCTCGACTGGCTGCACGGCTTCTCGCTGCAGCCCGAGAACATCAACATCCAGGTGCACCCGGGCTACGAGCACGTGCTCACCGTCACCCCGACCAACCCGGGAACCTACTCGATCATCTGCAACGAGTACTGCGGCGTCAATCACCACACGATGGTGAGCCGTCTGTACGTCGTGAAGTAAGGGAGCACACATGAGCGTGAACCGGATGTTCCGCACCTGCCCGACGAGCGGGCTGGTGTTCCACGAGCCCGCCGAGAAGCTGATGCGCTGGAACGCGGTGGCCGCGGTCGTGTCGCTGCTGATCGGCGGCCTGCTCGCCATCGGCGTGGTGCTGACGCGCTGGCAGGCGGTGCACCTGCTGTCGCCCGAGCGCTTCTACCAGTACCTCACCGCGCACGGGCTGAACATGCTCGTGTTCTGGATCATCTTCTTCGAGATCGCGGTGCTGTACTTCGCCGCCTCGACGCTGCTCAAGTCGCGCCTGGCCACGCCGGGCATGGCGTGGCTCGGGTTCTGGCTGATGGTGCTCGGCGCGCTGGTGAACAACTACTCGGTGTTCCGCGGCGATTCGAGCGTCATGTTCACCTCCTACGCGCCGATGGGCGCGCACCCGACGTTCTACCTGGGGCTGATCCTGTTCGCGGTGGG
>JAOUGZ010000409.1 GCA_029865405.1 Betaproteobacteria bacterium | reverse complement strand
GCCACCGAGATCGACGCGCGCGTGCGCGACGCCTACCCGCTGGTGCTGGTGGTGATGGGCGGCGCGGTGGTCTTCGCCGGACAGCTGCTGCCGCGGCTGCGCTTTCCGCTGGATCTCGACTACGTGCATGCGACGCGCTACGGCGCGGCGACCAGGGGCGGCGGCATCGCCTGGCGCGTAAGTCCCCCGGAGGACGTGCGCGGTCGCACCGTGCTCCTGCTCGACGACATCCTCGACCACGGGCAGACGCTGTGCGCGATCCGCGACCAGCTGCTCGCCCAGGGCGCCGCGCAGGTGCTGAGCGCCGTCCTCGTGGAGAAGGCGCTGTCGGCGCCCAAGCCGATCCGCGCCGACTTCGTTGGCGTGCGCATTCCCGACCGCTTCGTCTTCGGCTGTGGCATGGACGCCAAGGGGTTCTGGCGCAACCTGCCGGAGATCCGCGCCATGAGGGGCGCATGACTCTGGCCGTCATCGGCGGCAGCGGCCTGTCCAAGCTCGCCAGCCTCGAGATCACGCAGCGCAAGGTGGTGCGTACCCCCTATGGCGAACCGTCGGGCGCACTGACGTTCGGCGCGATCCGCGGCAATGGCATGGTGTTCCTGGCGCGCCACGGCTACGGCCACACGATCGCGCCGCACGAAGTGAACTACCGCGCCAATCTCTGGGCGCTGAAGGAAGAGAACGTCTCCGGCGTCGTGTCCGTGGCGTCGGTCGGCGGCATCCGGCGCGACGTGGCGCCGGGCGCGCTCCTGGTGCCCGACCAGATCATCGACTACACCTGGGGTCGCAAGGCCACGTTCTTCGAGGGCGCGGGCGCGCCGGTCACGCACATCGATTTCACCGAGCCGTACACGCCGTCGCTGCGCAAGCGCATCCTGGCCGCGGCGCGCGCCTGCGGCGAGCCGGTGCTCGATGGCGGCACCTATGCCGCCACGCAGGGCCCGCGACTGGAGAGCGCCGCGGAGATCAATCGCCTCGAGCGCGACGGTGCCGCCGTCGTCGGCATGACCGGCATGCCCGAGGCGGCGCTGGCGCGCGAGCTCGGCCTGGAGTACGCGGCGATTGCCGTGAGCGCGAACTATGCCGCCGGCCGCGGCGAAAGCGCCCACGCCGTGCCGATGGAGCGCATCGAGGCGGTCCTCGGCGAGGCCATGGGCCGCGTGCGCCGCATCATCGAGCAGCTGGTCGGCGCGTGATCCGCGAAGTCCTGCGCATGGGCGACCCGCGCCTGCTGCAGAAGGCGCAGCCGGTGGCGGCGTTCGGCACGCCGGAGCTGGCGACGCTGCTCGCCGACATGCGCGACACCATGGCCCACTACAACGGCGCCGGGCTGGCGGCGCCGCAGATCGGCGTGGGCCTGCGCGTGGTGCTCTTCGGCGTGCGCGCCAATCCGCGCTATCCGCACGCCGAAGAGGTGCCGGACACCGTGCTCATCAATCCCGCGCTCGAGCCGCTCGCCGCCGATCAGGAAGAGGACTGGGAAGGCTGTCTGTCGGTGCCGGGCATGCGCGGCATGGTGCCGCGCTACCGGCACTTGCGTTATTCCGGTCGCGGCGAGACGGGCGAGCGCATCGAGCGCGTGGTCGAGGGTTTCCATGCACGCGTCGTCCAGCACGAATGCGACCACCTCGACGGCATCCTCTACCCGACGCGCATCCGCGACCTGCGCAAGTTCGGCTTCAACGAGGCGCTGTTTCCCGGGCAGGACCTGCCGCCGGAGGAATGACGGCTACGGGATCTGCAGCTCGCGCAGCAACTCCTGCTCGAGCTGCAGGACCTGTCGCGGCCGCGACAGCGCCTCGCCGGAGACGAGGAACACGTCCTCGGCGCGGTCGCCGAGCGTGTTGATCTTGGCCGTGTGCACGCTCACGCCGTGCTGCGCCAGCGTGCGCGCCACGGCATAGAGCAGGCCCGGCCGGTCGCTGGCGACAATGGACAGCACCTGGTAGGTGCCGCGCTCATCGGGCCGCAGGTCGACCACCGGCGACACCGGGAAGTGCCGCGCGCGCCGCGACAGGCGCCCGCCGCGCGGCGGCGGCAGCGGCGTGCGCGCATCCGCCTCCTCGGCGAGCTCCTTCTCGATCTGCAGCAGCATGTCGCGGTAGTGCGCCCCCGGGCCCTGGCCCATGACCAGGAACGTGTCGAGCGCGTAGCCGTGGCGCGTGGTGTGGATCTTGGCCTCGGCGATGTTGAAGCCGGCGCGCTCGAAATAGCCGCAAATGCGGGCAAACAGCGATTCGCGATCGGGACAGTAGATCATCACCTGCAGTCCCTCGCCGATCGGCGCCAGCCGCGCCTTGACCACCGGCGCCGCGGCGTCGACGCGGTAATGCAGATTGCGCGTCTGCCAGGCGATCTCCTGGGCGTCGTGGCGCAGGAAGTAGGGCGTATCGAGCTGCGCCCAGAAGCGCGTCTTGACGTCGTCGGACAGCGCGTAGAGGCGAAGCAGACGCGCCGCCTCTTCCTGCTTTTCCGCCAGCGCGGCATCGAGCGCCGGGGCGTCGCCGGCCAGGGCGCGGCGCGCAGCACGGAACAGGTCTTCCAGGAGCTTGGCCTTCCAGGCATTCCATACCTTCGGGCTGGTGCCGCGGATGTCGGCGACCGTCAGCAGGTACAGCGCCACGAGTCGTCGCTCGCTGCCGACCAGTTCGGCGAACGCGCGCACCACTTCGGGGTCGTGCACGTCCTGCTTCTGCGCGGTGCCCGACATGCTCAGGTGGTGCTGCACGAGAAACGCGGCGAGGTCCGTGTCCTCGCGCGACAGGCCGTGCCGCCGGCAGAACGCCCGCACGTCGCGCATGCCGAGCTCGGAATGGTCACCGCCGCGGCCCTTGGCGATGTCGTGGTACAGCGCTGCCACGTACAGCAGCCAGCGGCGCTCGAAGCCGTTCATGAGCTGGCTGCAAAGGGGAAACTCGTGGGCGAACTCGGGCATCGTGAAGCGGCGCAGGTTGCGCACCACCATCAGGATGTGCTGGTCCACGGTGTAGACATGGAACAGGTCGTGCTGCATCTGGCCGACGATGCGGCCGAATTCCGGCAGGTAGCGCCCGAGGATCCCGTACTGGTTCATGCGGCGGAATTCGTGCACGATGCCGCGCGGCTGCTGCAGGAAGTGCAGGAACAGCAGGCGTGCCACGGCATCGCGCCGCAGCGATGTGACGCGCGTGCGCGCACGCCACAGCGCGCGCAGCGTCGCCGCCGTCATGCCGCGCAGTTCCTGGTGCTGCTGCAACAGCACGAAGCTCTCCAGGATGGCGCGCGGCTCGCGCTCGAACAGGTCTTCGGCGCAGGCCTCGAGCCGTTCACCGCGCACCTGGAAGCGCTCGTTCAGGGGCAGCGGCGTCGCGTCGGACTCGCCGACCAGGCGTGCCTCCAGGTTCTGCAGCAGGATGGTGTTGAGCTGCGTCACCGCCTTGGCCGTCGTGTAATAGCGCTGCATGAGCTGCTCGCTCGGACGGCGGGCTGGCGAGCCGCGGCAGCCGCATTGCTCGGCAAGTGGCGTCTGGTAGTCGAAAACGAGGCGGTCTTCGCGCCGGCCGGCGAGATAGTGCAGGCGAATGCGCAGGTCTTGCAGCAGCCGCTCGTGCCGGG
>JAOUGZ010000408.1 GCA_029865405.1 Betaproteobacteria bacterium | reverse complement strand
GCGGCCATCACCAGCGGCTCCCCGCCCAGCTGCTTGAGGTTGTAGGCGATGTTGCCCGCGGTGCCGCCGAACTCGCGCCGCATCTCGGGCGTGAGGAAGCACACGTTGAGGATGTGCAGCTGGTCGGGCAGCAGGTGGTTCCTGAAGCGGTCGGGAAACACCATGATGGTGTCGTAGGCGATCGAGCCGGTGATCAGTGTTTTCATTCAGGCGGGATAGAAGAGGTAAAGGCGATAGCCGGTGGCGCGCACGCTCCCGGTGTCGAAGTGCACGCGCAGCACCGCTTCGGCGCCGGGCGCGATGCTGTGCGCCGGTGCCGGCGCGGGGCGGCCCGGCAGGTAGTCCGCCGGCCGCAGCACACGGCGCACCAGCGGCCGGTCGCCGGCGTCGGTGAGCGTGAGCTCGAGCGCCGGCAGCTCCTGGGCGAAAGGGGCGCGATTGCGAATCACCGCGTTCAGCACGATCAGGCTCTCGCGGCGCGCGTCGGCCTGCAGGTCGGAGGACTCGATGCTGAGCAGGTCCGGGCGCCGCGGCAGGCGCAGCTCGCAATCGAGAAAGCGACAGCCCTCGGCCAGAAACGGCCGCGCCTGCGGCGCGAGCGTCGCCAGCTCGGTGCGGTACTGGTAGGCGAGCTGGCCGGCGAGCGTCGCCATCGCGAGCAGCGCGCCCAGGCCCCAGGCCACGCTGTAGCGCGGGCGCGGCGGCTCGTCCTCCAGGAATCCGGGCAGCGGCTCGTCATCCGCCGGCGGTGCGCGCCGCATCGCCGGGCGCGGCGCAGGCGGCGTCGCCGCCTGGGCGGGTCGTGCTGCGCCGGCCTCGAACAGCCCGAGCTGCGGCGAGGGCTCGGCGGCGTCGGCGGCCGCACCCCTGTCTTCGACCAGATTGGCAACGCCGTCGAACACCCCGGCGCACTTGCCGCAGCGCACCCGGCCGCCTCGCACGGAGAGCTGGGACGGCAGCGCGCGGAACGTCGTGCCGCAGGTCGGGCAGCGCGTGATCAGTGCGCTCACCGGCGCATCCCCTCGATCAGCGTCCAGCCTTCCTCGCGCGCCGCGACGTGCGTCGCGAAATGATGGCCGTAGGCAGCGACCATCTCTGCCGCCTGCGCATCGAGGATGCCGGCGAGCGCGATGCGGCCGCCGCGACGGGTGCGCGCGGCGAGCAGCGGTTCCAGCACCAGCAAAGGTTGGGCGAGGATGTTGGCCACCACCACGTCGTAGTCGCCGGGCGGCAATCGCTCCGGCGCGAAGGCGCGCACCGCAACGGCGTTGGCGCGCGCATTGTCGCCGGTCGCGGCGAGCGCATCGACGTCGAAGTCCACGGCGTCGACGAGCGCGGCGCCGAGCTTGGCGGCGGCGATCGCCAATATACCGGAACCGCATCCGTAATCGAGTACCCGCGCGCCCGCCGGGTTCGCCGCGGCGAGCCAGCCGAGCACGAGGCGCGTCGTCGCATGGCTGCCGGTGCCGAACGCGAGGCCCGGGTCGAGCCTGAGCACCACGCCCGCGCCGTGCGGCGCCTCGTGCCAGGAGGGCACGATCCAGATCTTCCCGGCGATGCATTGCGGGCCGAACTGGGCCTGCGTGGCGCGCACCCAGTCCTCGTCGGCCACCACGTGCGTGCGAAACGGCGGTGCCGCCTGGCCGGCCGCGGCGGCGGCGAGACCGAGGGCCGCCGCCGCGTCGCTACGCTCGGGCAGCAGCGCGTGCAGGAGGCCGGGCGGCTCTATCCAGACCGACTGGGCGCCGTGCTCCAGCAGCGCCTCGGACAGCGTCTCGGCTTGCGCCGCCGGCACCTCCAGCGTGAGCGCAAGCCAGGGCACTATTTCGCCTTCTGCTTGTTCTCCTGCGCGAGCTTCTGCTCGAGGTAATGGATCGAAGTGCCGCCGCGCAGGAAGCGGCTGTCGTGCAAGAGCTCCCGATGCAGCGGCAGATTGGTGAGGATGCCCTCGACCGCCATTTCCGAGAGCGCGATGCGCATGCGCCGGATGGCCTGATCGCGCGTTGCGCCGTAGGCGATGACCTTGCCGACCATGGAATCGTAGTTGGGCGGCACGCTGTAGCCGGCGTACACGTGCGAGTCGACGCGGATGCCGGGCCCGCCCGGCGGATGGTAGGAGGTGATCTTCCCCGGCGACGGGGTGAACTTGTATGGATCTTCGGCGTTGATGCGGCACTCGATGGCGTGACCGCGCAGCGAGATGTCTTTCTGGCGCAGGCGCAGCTTTTCGCCGGCGGCGACGCGGATCTGCTCCTGCACGAGGTCGATGCCGGTGATCATCTCAGTGACGGGGTGCTCGACCTGGATGCGCGTGTTCATCTCGATGAAGAAGAACTCGCCGTCCTCGTACAGGAACTCGAAGGTGCCGGCACCGCGGTAGCCGATCTTGCGGCAGGCTTCGGCGCAGCGCTCGCCGATCTTCACGCGCTGCTTCTCGGTGAGCTCGGGCGCGGGCGCTTCCTCGATGATCTTCTGGTGGCGCCGCTGCATCGAGCAGTCGCGCTCGCCGAGGTAGATCGCGTTCTTGTGGCTGTCGCAGAGCACCTGGATCTCGATGTGGCGCGGATTCTCCAGGTAGCGCTCCATGTAGACCGTCGGGTTGCTGAACGCGGCCTGCGCTTCGCTGCGCGTCATGTTAACGGCGTTGAGCAGCGCCGCTTCGGTGTGCACCACGCGCATGCCGCGGCCGCCGCCGCCGCCCGCAGCCTTGATGATCACCGGGTAGCCGACCTTGCGCGCGATGCGCACGACCTCCTTTGCGTCCTCGGGCAGCGCGCCCTCGGACCCGGGCACGCACGGTACGCCGGCCTTCGTCATGGCCTGCTTGGCGCTCACCTTGTCGCCCATCAGGCGGATGTTCTCCGGATGCGGCCCGATGAACACGAACCCCGAGCGCTCCACGCGCTCGGCGAAATCGGCGTTCTCGGAGAGAAAGCCGTAGCCCGGGTGGATCGCCTCCGAGTCGGTGACTTCGGCGGCGCTGATGATCGCCGCCATGTTGAGGTAGCTCTCGCGCGCCGGCGGCGGGCCAATGCACACGGATTCGTCGGCCAGTTTCACGTACTTGGCCTCGGTGTCGGCGGTCGAGTGCACGACCACGGTGCGGATGCCCATCTCGCGGCAGGCGCGCTGGATGCGGAGCGCGATCTCCCCGCGGTTGGCGATCAGGATCTTCTCGAACACCGCGTCAGGCGATGATGAATAGCGGCTGGCCGAACTCCACCGGCTGCCCGTTCTCGACCAGGATGGCCTTGATGACGCCGGTGGCGTCGGCTTCGATCTCGTTCATCAGCTTCATCGCCTCGATGATGCACACCGTCTCGCCGGCCTTGATGTTTTGCCCGACCTCGACGAACGCCTTGGATTCCGGCGATGCCGAGCGGTAGAAGGTGCCGACCATCGGCGCCTTGAGCACATGGCCTTCCTGCACGGGCTCCTCGGGCGGCGCGGCGGGTGCGGCTGAGGGAGTAGGCGCGGCGCCGGGCGCGGGCGCCGACGGCACGGCCGGAGTGATCGGGGTCACCGTCGCCTCCCCGCCCTTCACGATCTTGACCTTCTCCTCGCCCTCGGTGATCTCGAGCTCGGCAATGCCGGACTC
>JAOUGZ010000029.1 GCA_029865405.1 Betaproteobacteria bacterium | reverse complement strand
GAAGTACCAATACTGGCGGATGACATGAAACCTTACCTGCTCTCGTTGTGCCTCGGAATTCTGCCTTTGGCCGTCTCGGCCCAGGGCACGCATTCGATCAAGCTGCTCACGCCCGAGACCGCGCTCAAGGCGGCGCAGGCCGCGCTGAAGAAGTGCCGCGACGGCGGCTACCAGGCCACGGTCGCCGTCGTGGACCGCATGGGCGTGGTGCAGGTGCTGCTGCGCGACCGCTACGCGGGCGCGCATACGCCGCGCACGGCCCGCGCCAAGGCCTACAGCGCGGTGAGCTTCCGCACCAACACGACCGAGCTCGCCGAGGCGACGCAGGCGGGCCGGCCGCAAAGCGGCATCCGCCATCTGCCCGGGGTGGCCGCCGTGGGCGGGGGCTTGATGATCGAGGCGGGCGGATCGCTGCTCGGCGCGATCGGCGTCTCGGGCGCGCCCGGCGGCAAGGAGGACGACGCCTGCGCGGCGGCGGGCATCGCCGCAATCCGCGAGGACATCGAGTTCTAGCGGCGCCGCAAGGTAAAATCCGGGTCCTTCCGCAATTCACGACGCGAGAGAACCCAAATGGACAAGGCCCTGCTAGCGAAAACCGCGGCGGCGATGGTCGCGCGCGGCAAAGGCGTGCTCGCCGCCGACGAATCGAGCGGCACCTGCGAGAAGCGCTTCAAGTCGGTCAACGTCGAGTGCAGCGAGGAGAACCGCCGCGCCTACCGCGGGCTGCTGTTCACCACGCCGGGGGTGGAGCAGTACGTCTCGGGCGTGATCCTCTTTGACGAGACCATGCGCCAGAAGACGAGCGACGGCACGGCGTTTCCCGCCTACCTCGCCGGCAAGGGCATCCTGCCCGGCATCAAGGTGGACAAGGGCGCGATGGATCTCGCGCTTTGCCCGGGCGAGAAGGTGACCGAAGGGCTCGACGGCCTGCGGCCGCGCCTGGTCGAGTACTTCAAGCTCGGCGCGCGCTTCGCCAAGTGGCGCGCGGTGATCACCATCGGCGAGGGCATCCCCTCGCACGCCTGCCTGTACGCCAACGCGCACGCGCTCGCGCGCTACGCGGCGCTGTGCCAGGAAGCCTCCATCGTACCGATCATCGAGCCCGAGGTGCTGCTCGACGGCGACCACAGCGTCGAGCGCTGTGAAGAAGTGACCGAGGCGACGCTGCGCGCCACCTACGCGGCGATCGCCGCGCACCACGTCTCGGTCGAGCACCTGATTCTGAAAGCGAGCATGGTGGTCTCGGGCAAGGCGAACGCGCGCCAGGCGCCGGTGGACGAGGTCGCCGAGCGCACCGTGCGCGTGCTCAAGCGCACCGTGCCCGCAGCGCAGCCGGGGATCGTGTTTCTCTCGGGCGGGCAGTCGGACCTCGACGCAACGGCGCACCTGAACGCGATGAATGCGATGAAAGGCCTGCCCTGGCCGCTCACGTTCTCGTACTCGCGCGCGCTGCAGAACCCCGCGCTCAAGGCCTGGAGCGGCAAGGCGGTCAACGTGGCCGCGGCGCAGAAAGCGTTCCACCACCGCGCGCACATGAACGGGCTCGCGGCGCAGGGAAAATGGAAACCCGAACAGGAGAGACAGGCCGCATGAACAAGGCGCTTTACGAATCCAGCCTGAAGAGCCTGCCGCGCCTCGGGCGCGGCAAGGTGCGCGACATCTACGGCGTGGGCGAGGACAAGATGCTGATCGTGGTGAGCGACCGGCTCTCGGCGTTCGACGTGGTGCTGCCCGACCCGATCCCCGACAAGGGGCGCGTGCTGAACGAGATGGCGAACTTCTGGTTCGGAAGACTGGGCCACATCGTGCCCAACCAGTTGACCGGCATCGACCCGCAGACCGTAGTGAAAGGCGAGGACGAGAAGGCGCAGGTGGAGGGCCGCTCGATCGTGGTGAAGAAGTTGAAGCCCCTGCCGATCGAGGCGGTGGTGCGCGGCTACCTCATCGGCTCGGGCTGGAAGGACTACCAGAAGACGGGCGCGGTCTGCGGCATCGCGCTGCCCAAGGGCCTGGCGCAGGCGCAGAAGCTTCCCGAGCCCATCTTCACACCCGCCACCAAGGCGACCGACGGCCACGACGAGAACATCTCGTTCGAGGAGACGGTGAAGCTGATCGGCAAGGAGGTCGCGGAGAAAGTGCGCGACATTTCCATCCGCCTGTACAAGGAGGCGTCCGAGTTCGCGGCGACCAAGGGCATCATCATCGCCGACACCAAATTCGAATTCGGCACCGACGCGAAAGGCAACCTCGTCCTCATCGACGAGGCGCTCACGGCGGACTCCTCGCGCTTCTGGCCCGCCGACTCCTACCAGGTGGGCATCAGCCCGCCGTCCTTCGACAAGCAATACGTGCGCGATTACCTCGAGACGCTCGACTGGGACAAGACGCCGCCGGCGCCGAAGCTCCCGCCCGAGGTGATCGCCAAGACCTCACAGAAATATCGCGAGGCGCTCGAGCGCCTGACCGGGAGAAAGCTCGCATGATCGGCATCGTGATGGGTTCGGCCAACGACTGGGACGTGATGAAGGCTGCGGCGAAGACCCTCGAAGAGTTCGGCATCGCCTACGACGCGAAAGCGATGTCGGCGCATCGCACGCCGCACGCGGTCGGCGAATGGGCGAGCGGCGCGGCGAAGCGCGGCCTGAAGGCCATCATCGCCGCAGCCGGCGGCGCAGCGCACCTCGCGGGCGTGGTCGCGGCGCACACGACGCTGCCGGTGCTCGGCGTGCCGATGCCCTCCAAGCACCTGCAGGGCCTCGATTCGCTGCTCTCGACGGTGCAGATGCCGAAGGGCATCCCGGTGGCGACCTTCGCCATCGGCGAGGCGGGCGCGGCGAACGCGGCGCTCTTCGCCGTGGCGCTGCTCGCGCTTTCGGACCCGGCGATGGCGAAGAAGCTCGACGAGTTCCGGAAGAAGCAGACCGAAGCGGTCCTGAAAGCCGCGCCGCTCAAGCTGTGAGCCCGGAGGTCCGCCGCGCCGCGGAGATTCTCAAGCGCGGCGGGCTGGTCGGGTTTCCCACCGAGACCGTATATGGACTGGGGGCGGATGCCGCCAGCCGCGAGGCCGTGGCGCGGCTTTACGCCGCCAAGCGTCGCCCTGCGGATCATCCAGTGATCGTGCACTTCGCCGACGCCAAGCAGGCGTTCGCCTGGGCGCGCGACGTGCCGGAAGGCGCGAGGAAGCTCGCTGAAAGATTCTGGCCCGGGCCGCTCACCCTGGTGCTCAAGCGCTCGAAGAAGGCGGGCGACTTCGTTACCGGCGGGCAGGACACCATCGGCGTGCGCGTCCCGGCGCATCCGGTAGCGCAGGAATTGCTGAAAGCCTTCGGCGGCGGCATTGCCGCACCTTCCGCGAACCGCTTCGGCGCGGTGTCGGCGACTACCGCCGCGCACGTGAAGCAGGACCTGGGCAAAGACGTCGAGATCGTTCTGGACGGCGGGCCGAGCGAGGTCGGCATCGAGTCCACCATCGTCGATTTGTCGGGAGACGGCGCGGTGCTGCTGCGGCCGGGCAAGATCTCGCGCCTGGAGCTGGAGCAGGTGCTGGGAGCGCTGGTGCAGGAAAAGCGCGTGGACGCGCCGCGGCATTCGGGCGGCCACGAGCGCCACTACGCGCCGCAGACGCCGGCACGGCTCGTGCCGCCGCACGAGCTCGACCGCGAGATCGCACGCCTGCGCGACAGGGTCGCGGTGCTCGCCTTCTCGCGTCCGGACGAGCGCGTCGAGTACTGGCTGCGCATGCCGCGCGAGCCGCTCGGCTACGCGCAGCGCCTGTACGCCGCGCTGCGCGAGTTGGATGGGGCGCGGTGCGAGAGTATCCTCATCGAAGCGCCGCCCGAGACCCCGGAATGGGCCGGGGTGCGGGATCGGCTGACGAGGGCGACGGCATGAAGCTGTGCACGCTGGTTTGCGTTCTGCTGCTCGCCGGGTGCACGCATGCGAGCGTGCGCTACGACTCCGGCGGCGGCACCGTGACCACCAGCGCCAGCGTCTCGGCCGGCTACCGCGGCAGCAGCGCCGCCGCCTGGGCGCTGATCGGCATCGGCCTGATCGCGGCGGAGCTCGCCGGGGGCGAGGCGGCGCGCGAGCGCGGGCTCGAGCCGCGGACGGCGCCGGCGCAGCCGATGGATGCGCAGCGCCAGGTGAACGAGGTGGATTGCACGCGGCCGATCGAGAACTGGTCGGCGAACCTGAAGTGCCGCTAGTCGCCGGCGATGTCACGCTGAAGGAGGCGTTCCTGCACGATCTCGCGTCCTTCATCGTCGGCATCGCGTTCCTCTCCGTCCTCGCGTGCCTGGCTTCCCTGGTTGTCTTGATCGGCTGGCTGGGCGCGCCTGCGCCGAAGGAATCGCCGGGCGAAATCATCCTGCTGATCTCGCTCATCTGCGGCGCGGTGCTGGTCTTTCTGCGCTACCGCACGCACCGCCTCACCGAGATGCTGAATAACGGTGACGTCGTCACTGCGCAGGTCGTTCGTGGACTGGCATTCCAGCTCTTCGTGCAGATCCGGCTGCAGTACACGCGCGCGGGCGAGGTGGTGCAGGCGCACCTGTGGCTGCCGAACACGAAGCGTCCGCGCGCCCTGTCCAGGGCGCAGCGGCTGTCGCTCTGCGTGCCGGCGGGAAGGACGCACGGCGGCGTCATCCGGGACCTGTACGTCCCCCCGGCATGACCCGGTTCCCCGACCCGCGCTACCTGATCGAAGCGCGCGAGCTGCGCGAGCGGCTCGATGCATTGACGCTGCTCGACCTGCGGCCCGCGGAGGACTTTGCGCTCGGCCATATTCCGGGCAGCCGCCATCTCGACATCTACGGCGTCAGCCTGAACGATTCGTCGGAAGCGCCGCTGAACGCGTTCCTCGCCATCTTCCGCGTACTGTTCGGCGCGCGCGGCGTGTCGGTCGACAAGCCCGCCGTCATCTACGACCACGAGTCCGGCGAGCGCGCGGCGCGCGCGGTGTGGCTGCTGGCGGTGCTCGGGCACCCCGATGTGCGCCTGCTCGACGGCGGGACGCAGGCGTGGCTTGCTTCCGCGGGCAAGCTTCAGCCGGTGACGCAGGCGCCGGCGCCCGTCGATCCGACGAAGGCGCCGCCGACCGCGCCGCCCTTCAAGGGCAAGATCAACCTCGAGCTGCTCGCAACGCGGTTCGACGTGCGCGACGCGATTGGCGACGCGAACACCGTCATCCTCGACGTCCGGCGCGAATCCGAATATCGGGGAACGGAGAAGCGGGCGCGCCGCGTCGGCACCATTCCGGGCGCGGTGCACTTGTTCTGGCGCGAGCACCTGGATGCGAAGGGCATGTATCGGCCGGCGGATGAGATCCGAAAGCTGTACGCGTCGCGCGGCGTGACGCCGGACAAGACAGTGATTCCGCTGTGCCAGGGCGGCTACCGCTCGGCGAGCACCTTCATCGCGCTCAAGTCGCTGGGCTACCCGCGGGTGCGGAACTACGTCTCGTCGTGGGGCGAGTGGGGCAATCGCGACGATTCAGAGATCGTCGTGCCGGGGGCGTAGTCTCGCGATGCTAAGAGTATGGGGCCGGCCGAGCTCGACCAACACTCAGCGCGTGCTTTGGACCCTCGTCGAGGCAGAACTGCCGTACGAACTGATACTGGCGAGCGCCACCACGGGCGCGCAAGGCTACGTTTGGCAGGGCCAAGCGCCTTTTGGCATCGTCGATACGGCGGCCTACCGGTCAATGAATCCGAACGGCACGATCCCCACGATTGCCGACGGCGAGTTCACCTTGTGGGAATCAAACGCCATCATCGCTTACCTCGCGCGGCGCTATGCGCCGGCCAGGCTCTTCGGGAGCAGCGAAGAGACATTCGCACGCGCGCTGCAGTGGATGTGTTGGGCCAATTACAGCCTGGATCCCCCCATGCACGCGCTCATCATGCATCTGGAGCGGCTGTCGACAGATCGGCGTAGCCCCGAAACGGTCGAAGCTTCGCGCCAGGAGGTGATCCGCAAGCTCGAGCTGATGGAGGCGCAGCTCGAGCGTTCGCACTATTTCGCCGGCGGGGCTTTCTCCATCGGCGACATTCCGCTCGGCATATCGATCCAGCGGTTCTTCCACCTGAGGCTGGAGTGCCCGCCCACGCCTCGCGTGGAAAGCTGGCTCGCGCGCCTGAGCGAGCGCGAAGGTTTCCGCAAGCACGTCGCGCCGCGTGACAAGCATGTTCTTTCCGCATGATCGTTCCGCGCATCGGACGGGCGCGTAGCGTCGCGGATGAACCCGGTGGCGCCGGGGATCGTGATCCCGACGACAGTGCGGCCTGAATTCGAAAGCGCAGCCGCCGCCGGCGACGTGTTCGCCTTGGAGACCATGCTCAATGCGGGCGCCGACGTCGATGCCAAAGACCGCTACGGCCAGAGCGCACTCATGCTCGCCGCGCACCGCGGACACCTCGTCGCCGTGGAAGCGCTCCTGCGCCACGGCGCGAATCTGAACGTCACGGCGAAATACGGACTCTCCGCCTTGATGCTCTCGATTGTCGCGGGGCACGAGGCGGTGGCCCGGGCGCTCGTGCGCGCCGGCGCGGATCTGGGGCTGCGCGGCAGCGGCGCGCCGGGATTCCTGGACAAGACAGCGTACGATCTGGCCGAGGAGCGCCGCCTGATGACGCTCTGTGCCGAAATCGCGAAAGCGAAGGAGTCCCGCACATGACCCTGGAAACGACCCGCGCCTTCCTCGGCTGGTGCACGCTCATCAACTACGGCGTGCTGGTCGTCTGGTTCCTGGTGTTCCTCTTCGCCCGCGACTGGGTGCACAAGCTCCACACGCGCTGGTTCCGTCTGCCGGCGGCGCACTTCGACGCCATCCATTACGCCGGCATGGGCCTGTACAAGCTGGGGATCTTCCTCTTCAACCTCGCGCCCTACATTGCGTTGCGCATCGTCGGGTAGCACCATACCGACGGGAGGTAGCCGATGCGACGAATCATGGTGCGCTACAAGGTGAAAGCCGATAAGGCTACAGAGAACGAGGCCTGCGTGAAGGAGGTGCGAGTGGCGGCGGAGCTGACCGAAGTCGGCGCATGCCGCTGCTTCGGCGGCTAGTGCCCGCGGAGCCCGAGTCCTGAGCGAAGGGCGGACCCGGCGCCTCGTCGGCCTGCCGCTCCCGATCGATCAGGAGCGCGAGCTGCTGCGCCTGCTTGAGGAAGCGGGCATCGCGCACCGCGAGGCGCGCTCGAAGTCGCGGCTTTTCGGCGGCGACGCGATCTGGGTCGCCGAAGCGGACTACCCGAGGGCGAGGGAGATCCTGGAGCGGGAAGCGACGCAGTACGCCGCCGCAGCGCGCGAGAAGTGGCAGGCGGAATGGCGCGACGAGCACGGCGGTTCGTACCGGCGCTGGCTGTGGAGCCGCATGCGGCACGCGACCATGGAAGACGTGGTGCGCGCGCTCTTCCTCATCGCGCTCGTGGCGCTGATGCTCCTTTATCCCCTGAGCCTCTTGCGCTAGGCGCGCTTCGGCCCGGGCCTGCCGTCTGCTGTAGTACTTTCCGGTGCCGCTGCCAAGCGTCGTGCGCGGCTGCTATGATAGTCCGCGTCTCTTGCTGGCTATCGTCAGTGATCCTGATCGCGACCCTGCTGCGCATTGCGGCCCTTCTCCTGGTTTCGAGCGCCGTCGCGGCCCAGGGCCAGGACTGGCTCACGCACGTGCGCGGGCTCGGCTTCGGGGAACGGTTGTCCGAGATCAAGTCGGTGTCGCAACTGCCCGAAGCGAAGCAGCGCGAGCGTGTTCCTGCGCTGATCCAGCTGCTAATGGACGACGACCAGTCGGTGCGGATCACAGCCGCCGCCGAGATCGCGCAGATCCGCGGGGTGGCCGAGGACGCACTGCCGTCGCTCATCGAGAACTTCCGGCAGCCGGACGGCGAAGAAGGCATGGAATACGTGCTGGCGGTGGCGGCGTTCGGGGAAAAGGCGCTGCCGCGGCTCGAGCGAGCGCTTGGTAGCAGCGCATGGCTGGTACGGACGAGGGCCTGCGATGCCACCCGCAAGATCCGGCCGCAGCTCTACAGGGATGGCGAGTGCAAGGAAAAGGCGTCCTGAGGCGCGTCGCGGCACTGCTTGCCGCTCTGGCTATCGCGACCGTGGCCGCGGCCGCCGGTCCATTCCAGACTTCCGATCCGCTGCGCGCCTTCGTGCACGCCGAGTACCCGCTCGGGTCGGATTACTTCATCAACGGCGCGGATGACACTGAGCTCTTCCGCTGCCTGCTGCCGACGCGCGAGCATCCTTTCGAAGGCATTGCCCTGTCGGAGCGCACCATCTGGGGCAATCGCGGGGGCGACTGGGAGCTGTTCCGAAGAGTCGCCGACGCCGATTTCGCCTATGCCGGCACGGCACGGATCGCCGACACGTCCTGTCTCGAGTCGTGCCGCTCCAAGGAGTACCTCGCGACGGGCCGCTGCACGTGGAAACGCGGCTGGCCGACGCCGTCGTGAACGACAGCGCGAGACGCGGCCCGCTGCCGGCCTTCACGCTCTGCGCCCTCGTCTTCCTGCCGGTCGGGCCGCTCATCGTCCTCGGCGCGGGCTTCCTGCTCGCGTTCTCGGCGCTGATCCTCGCCGGTGCCTACATCGGCGCCACGCTGCGCCGCCGCTTCGGCGCTCGCGAGCCGTCGGCCTGAGCGCGGCCATGCGCTTCCTACTCTGGTTTCTCGCCGTCGCCGCGGGGCACTTCGTGCTGAGCGCAGCCGGGACGGTGCTCGCGCTGCGCGCGGCCTTCGAGACCCAGGCCAGCTTCTGGGACGCGCCGCTGCTGGCCAGCCTTGCGCACCTCTCGGCGCTGCTGCTCGCGCCGCTGAAGCTCGTGCGTCCGCTCCTGCCGCCGTCCTGGCACGGGGGGTTCGGCGAGATCGCCGTGGTCAGCGTGCTCGTCGCCGCAGCGGCGGTGGCCCTGATGCATGCCGCGCGCACCCTGCGCAGGCGCGGCAACGCGTGACGCTGACCTTCGCCCGTGCGCTGGCCGGCTCTGACCTGCGCTCGATCGGCCGCGCCGACGACGTCGCGCGCACGCTGGTGCGCGACCCCGGGCGTGCCGACGAGGCGATTACGCTGCTCGAGGGCGACGACCCCGTGCTGCGCGCGCGCGGCGCCGACGCGCTGGAGAAGGCGAGCCGCGCGCTGCCGGACATGCTGAAGCCGCACAAGCGCGCGCTGCTTCGCGTCGCTGCGCGCGCCACCCAGCAGGAGGTGCGCTGGCACGTGGCGCAGATGCTGCCGCGGCTGGCGCTGACCGCGCCCGAGCGCCGGCAGGCGATGCGCCAGCTGCGCCGCTACCTCGGCGACGCGAGCCGCATCGTGCGGGTGTGCGCGATGCAGTCGTTGTGGGAGCTCGATCGGGGCGCGGCCCGCGCGCTCGTCGAGCGCATGGCGGCGAAGGGCAGCCCAGCGCTGCGCGCGCGGGCGCGGCGGCTGCTCAGACTCGCTGCGCGCCCGGCCTTCCGTCCTCGACGCTAAAGCGCGCCAGCGTCCGGCACGCCGCGCCCGGCTCGCGTACCGTGTCCATCGCGCGCAGCTCCGCGCGCAGCGACTTCGCCGTCGCCTCCATGCGCACGTAGCCGCGATAGCGCGAGTCCAGCAGCTTCATGTGCGGGTTGTCCGGCAGCAATTCGTCGAGCCTGTGCTGCGGCCAGCCCTGCGAGGTGATGGAGGTGCCCAGGAACTCGCTCGCCAGCACGGGCGAGGCGGGATCGTCGAAGTCGCGTTTCAGGTCCGAAACGTTGAACAGGTGCGCATCCCCCGACAGCACGACGGGGTTGGCGATGCGCCGCTCGCCGAGAAACTCGAGCAGCCGCGCGCGCGCCGCCGGGTAGCCGTCCCAGGCGTCGGTCCAGCGGCGCCGCTCGGGCCCGGGCTTCTGCTCGAACTGCGCCATGCGCGTTTGCTGCGCGAGGAAGTTCCAGCGCGATGCCGATGCCGCCAGCGCCCCTTCCAGCCAGCGCTCCTGCGCGCGCCCGAGCATGGAGCGCTCGGGGTCGGCCAGCGCGCGGCACTCGCCGGGGTCCACGAGGCTCGAGCCACCGCGCCGGCCGCGCCTCACGCACGCCTGCCACGACCGGTACTGGCGGCCGTCGAGCACGTAGAAGCGCCCGAGCCGACCCCAGCCGAGCTGCGTGTGCAGCCGCATGTCCGCGCCGACGGGACGCATGCGCTCAGGCAGCGGCATGTGCTCATAGAAGGCGCGGTATGCCGCCGCGCGCCGCGCGAGGAACTGCTCCCGCGGCATGCCGTCTTCGGGCCGGTCGTCGGCGTAGTCGTTGTCCACCTCGTGGTCGTCCCAGGTGACGATCCAGGGGCAGGCGGCGTGCGACGCCTGCAGGTCGGCATCCGACTTGTAGAGCGCGTAGCGCGCGCGGTAGTCCTCGAGCGTGTAAGGCTCGCCGCCCGTGTGCTTTCTCACGTGCTGCCGGCCCCAGGACGACTCGTAGATATAGTCCCCCAGGAACGCGACCAGGTCCGGGGCATCGGCGGCGATGTGCCGGTGGGCGCCGTAGTAGCCCTGCTCGTACTGCTGGCACGAGGCAAACGCAAAGCGCAAACGGTCCACCGCCGCATCCAGGCGCGGCGCGCTGCGTGTGCGCCCGACCGCGCTCACCGCGTCCCCCGCCATGAAGCGGTACCAGTACCAGCGGTCAGGCTCCAGCCCCCTTGCCTCCACGCGCACCGAGTGCGCCCATTCGGGCTCGGCTACGGCGTTCCCCGAGGCGACGATCTTCGACAGGGATTCATCCGCGGCGATTTCCCAGCGCACCGGCAGCGCCACGGGCGCGAGCTCGCCGACCAGCCGCGTCCACAGCACCATGCCGCCCGGGTGCGGATAGCCCGAGGCGACGCCCAGGCCGAACGGATAGGCGGCGAAGCGCGGCGTCACTTGCGCGCAGGCGGGCAGCGCGCGCGAAACAGTCGCCGCCGCGAAGGCCCGCAGGAAACCGCGGCGATCGATCATGCCGGTGGCGCCACCTGGATGAGTATCTTCCCCGCCGCGTGTCCCTCCTGGCTGTAGGCGTGGGCCGCTGCGAGATCGGCCAGCGCGAACGACTTGTCGAGGACCGGTCGCAACTGGCCGGCTTCGCAGAGCGCGCAAAGCTGATCGAGGTCCGCGGCGCGCGACTTCACCATGGAGAAGCGGATGCGTCGCCGCGACACGAGCGGCAGCAGCAGGGCCGTGCCGACGCGGCCGAAGCTCGGCAGGGTGGAGACGAGCACGCCGGCCGGCGCCATGACCTCGAAGAAAGCGCGCAGCGGCGCGCGCACGATCGTGTCGAAGACCAGGTCGTAAGGCCGCTCGCCGGCAAGCGCCGTGCGCCGCGTGTAGTCGATGACCGCGTCGGCGCCGAGGCCGCGAACCAGGTCGGCGCGAGCGCCGCTGCATACCGCGGTGACATGGGCGCCGTAGGTCTTGGCGATCTGCACGGCGAAATGACCGACGCCACCCGCCGCGCCCACGATCAGCACGCGGTGGCCGGCAGCGATGCGGCCCAGGTCGCGCAACGATTGCAGGGCCGTGAGCCCAGCGAGGGGAATCGCGGCGGCCTGCGCGATGGGCACGTTGCGCGGCGCCCGGGCAGCGCCTTGCTCTTCGACCACCGCGTACTCGGCGCAGGCTGCGCCGGAACGCACGCTCCCCATGGCGAACACGCGGTCGCCGGGCTTGAAACGGGTCACGCGGGCGCCGATCTCGAGCACCTCGCCGGCGAGATCGGCGCCGGGTATGGACGGCATCGGCACAGGCCGGAACAGGAAACCCCCGGACCGGCGCAGTTTCCAGTCCACCGGGTTGACCGACGCGTCCGCCACCTTGAGCAGCAGTTGCGTGGGCGTCGGGCGCGGCATCGGCACTTCGGCGACGACAATCTCATCGGGCCCGCCGTAGTTGCGATACTGCATCGCGCGCATGCGTGCTCCCAGTGGGGGCGGACGAGACCGGCCTGATCTTAGGTACTTGCCGCGCGCCGTTCAATAGGCTCGCGCCCCGGCGCCCCGCAACCGCCCGCGCCTCGATCAGCGGCTAGAATGTCGGCTTCCCGTAGCGAGGTGTCGAATGATTCATTTCGTCGTGCATGAGGAAGGCGACGGCGTCGGCGTGGTCGTCGTCGAGGGCGTGAAGCAGGGCCAGGAGCTCACCGGCTGGATCATGGAGGACGACAAGGAGCTCAAGGTCACGGCGAAGAGCGACATCCCCATCGGCCACAAGCTCGCGCTGAAGGACTACAAGCCCGGCGACACCGTGATCAAGTACGGCGTGGACATCGGCAAGGTGGTGGCGCCGATCGCCCGGGGCGAGCACACGCACATCCAGAACCTGAAGACCAAGCGGTGGTGATCATGGACCTGCAAAGAGCGAGCTTCTGGGGTTTCAGGCGTGAGAACGGGCGTGTCGGCGTGAGAAACCACGTCCTCATCCTGCCGGTGGACGACCTGTCCAACGCGGCGGCGCAGGCGGTGGAAAACAACGTGAAGGGCACGCTCGCCGTCCCGCATCCCTACGGGCGGCTGCAGTTCGGCGCCGACCTCGACTTGCACTTCAGGACGCTGATCGGCGCGGGCGCGAACCCGAACGTCGCCGCGGTAGTGGTGATCTGCATCGAGGACGGCTGGGCGAAGAAGGTCGCCGACGGCATCGCCGCGACCGGCAAGCCCGTGTCGTACTTCGGCATCGAGCAGCACGGCGACCACGACACCATCCTGCGCGCCTCGAAGGCGGCGAAGGAGTACGTGCAGTGGGCTTCCGAGCTGCGGCGCGAGGAGCGCCCGCTCAAGGACCTGTGGGTGTCCACGAAGTGCGGCGAGTCGGACACCACCTCGGGCTGCGGCGCGAACCCGACGGTCGGCAACGCCTTCGACAAGCTCTACCCGCGCGGCGTCACCATGGTGTTCGGGGAAACCACGGAGCTGACGGGCGGCGAGCACCTGGTGGCCGAGCGCTGCAAGGACGACGCGGTGCGCAAGAAGTTCCAGATGGTGTTCGACCGCTACCAGGAAGTGATCGAGCGCCACAAGACGAGCGACCTCTCGGACTCGCAGCCGACCAAGGGCAACATCGCCGGGGGCCTCACCACCATCGAGGAAAAGGCCCTGGGCAACATCCAGAAGATCGGCCGCCTGTGCAAGGTGGACGGCGTGCTCGACAAGGCCGAGATGCCCACCGGGCCGGGCCTGTGGTTCATGGACTCTTCGTCCGCCGCCGCCGAAATGGTGACGCTGTGCGCCGCCGCCGGCTTCACCGTGCACCTCTTCCCGACCGGGCAGGGCAACGTCATCGGCAATCCGATCCTGCCGGTGATCAAGCTCTCGGCCAACCCGCGCACGGTGCGCACGATGAGCGAGCACATCGACGTCGATGTTTCGGGCCTGCTGAGGAAGGAGCTCACGCCGGACCAGGCGGGCGACAAGCTGCTGGAATGCATGTTCCGCACCGCCAACGGGCGCCTCACCGCGGCCGAAGCGCTCGGGCACCGCGAGTTCGTGCTGACGAGGCTCTACGAAAGCGCTTGACGCTTTCGTCCATGCGCAATCCGCCCAGCACTTTCGTATTGGTGCACGGCGCCTGGCACGGCGGGTGGTGCTGGCGGCGCGTCGCCGAGCGGCTGCAGAAGCCGGGACATCGCGTCTACACCCCGACGCTGACGGGCCTCGGCGAGCGCGCGCACCTGCTCACCAGCGCAGTCGACGTAGAGACGCACATCCGCGACGTGCTCGGGCTGCTGGAGGCCGAGGAGCTGGAGAACGTGGTCCTCGCCGGCCACAGCTACGCCGGGCTCGTGATCTCGGGCGTGGCGGCGCGCGCGAAGC